>JAGVJT010000028.1 GCA_020050955.1 Legionellales bacterium
AGACATGAGCATTCGGCGACTTCAGAAAAAAGCAGGCTGGGGAGACTCTACTCTTGATATGAGTCTAATGGCGGCATTTTAGTGAGCGCCACTTTGCAGAAGATTCCTCGCTACGCTCGGAAAGACGTCACATTTTTAATGGGACAGCCGTGAATGTAAAAACCCCATGGATTGTCAATCACCTCAAGATGGTGCTAAAGTCAGTGGCATATTGTTTTTAAAAGAAACCAATATGATCATTTTGATTAAATTATAACAAGGAGTCTCCTCGATGAAAAAACCGATGACCAAGATGATCATTGGCTTATCCATTGTCTTTGGAGGCCTAATTGCATTTAATCTCATTAAACAAATATTCATGCACCATTTTTTTGCGCATTATAAGCCACCTGCAGTGAGCGTTTCGAGCGTCACGGTTGAAGCTAAAAATTGGGAACCAAAAATTCATGTCGTTGGTAACTTTTCGGCCATCAATGGCGTTGAAGTTAATTCGCAAGCCTCTGGTAATGTTGTCGCGATTCATTTTGAGTCAGGCCAATTTATTGAAGCCAATCAACCCCTTGTCGACATTGATGATAGTGTCGAGCAAGCAACATTAAAATTTAACCAGGCCGATCTCGCTTTACAATCAATCAATTATAAACGACAAGCAGACTTATTAAAACGCAATGCAACCGCCAACGCAAACGTCGATGAAGCTCAAGCAAAACTCTTAGAAGCACAGGCAAATGTCGAAAAAACACAAGCACTGATTCAACAAAAACACATTCGCTCACCTTTTGCAGGACAACTTGGGTTGCGCGATGTCAATTTAGGTGAATACATCACCCCTGGACAAACAACGATTGTCACGCTGCAATCACTTGACTCCTTATTCATGGAGTTTTATGTACCCGAACAATTACTCAATCATTTACATCTTGGACAAACGGTTACCGCTTCTTTAGAGCAACAGCCAAACTTACGTTTTGCCGGCAAAGTCACAGCCATCAACTCTAAAGTAGACACCCAAACGCATAACATTAAAATTCAAGCAACCTTCCCTAATTGTCCTGCCGATGACTTAAGCAACACGAAAAAAAGCCAGCTCATTGAGACAAAGTTACAATCAGACGGACAAACACTGGTATTATGTGATGCACAACGCAATGCAGCGCATCATGTTTCTAATTACGCTTTTATTCCAGGGATGTTTGCCTCCATCGATATCGAGCAACCTCCTATTCCTAATGTTTTAGTACTACCATCAACCGCCATTTCTTACAGCCTTTATGGTAATTCGGTGTTTGTCATTGAGAAAGAACCGAAAGAAGACGATGCGAAAGAAGAAGGCCTCATTGTTAAACGTGTTTTTGTCAGCACAGGTCAACAAGAAGGTAATCAAACGGTCATTACCAAAGGGCTCAAAGCAGGCCAACAGGTTGTTAGTACAGGTGAGCTTAAACTACAAAATGGAACACGTGTCGTGATTAACAATGCCATCAATTTGGCAAGTGTCACTAACTTATCAACGTTGAAAGAATAATCGCGCGGCTAGGATACGTTGAGAATTCATGTTCACACTTACGTCCCGCGGCTTGTCCGCGAGATCCATGGATAGACTTTAACTTATTAGTGTAAAAAACCATGAAATTTACAGATCTCTATATTAAAAGACCCGTTTTAGCCAGTGTAATTAGCTTGCTCATTTTACTATTTGGGCTAAATGCTCTGATAAAAATGCCCATTAGGCAATACCCACGGATGGACAACACAGTCATTACGGTCACCACAAGCTATCCAGGTGCGGATGCTAATTTAATTGCAGGTTTTATTACCACGCCATTAGAAAGCGCTGTTGCGAGTGCTGAAGGCGTGGATTACATGACATCCTCAAGTACACAAGGTGTAAGTACGATTACATTAACGATTAAACTCGGCTTTGATCCGCAAGTGGCCTTTACCGATGTCATGAGTAAAGTACAGCAAACCATCAATCAACTTCCACCCGAATCACAACAACCTGTTATTGTGAAAAGCTCCGATACCTCGACGGATTTACTTTACATAAGTCTTGATAGCAAAAACATGACGCCACAACAAATCACCGATTACGCGACACGTGTCGTCAAACCACAATTAGAAACCGTGGACGGTGTTGCGCAGGCTGAAATTTTAGGTGGTCAACAATACTCCATGCGTATCTTCATGGATCCTGCCAAAATGGCTGCGATGCATGTGACACCTGCTGACATTACGGCGGTTCTTGCTAATAACAATTTTCTAACCGCTGCAGGTAAAACCAAAGGCGAATATGTTGCCATCGGCATTCGTGCAAACACCGACTTAAACGATGCGGAGACATTTAGTCGCCTAATTGTTCGTAGCGATGATCATGCACTCATTCGATTGCGTGACATTGGGCGTGTTGAGTTAGGTTCTCAAAACTATGATACCTCCGTGACATTCGATGGAAAAAAAGCCGTATTCATTGGGATAAAACCTACGCCTATCGCAAACCCCTTAACGGTCATCACGCATGTTCGCGCAGCATTTAAAACACTTTTACCGCAGTTCCCTCCTTCACTAAAAGGTACTGTTGTTTATGATGCGACTGATTTTATTCGAGCGTCCATTCGTGAAGTTATCCATACTATTGTAGAAGCCGCCATCATTGTTATTATCGTTATTTTTCTTTTTCTTGGCTCACTACGTTCTGTTTTAATCCCTGTTGTTACCATCCCTCTATCATTGATTGGGGTGTGCACTCTCATGATGTTTCTAGGCTACTCCATCAATTTGCTCACATTGCTTGCGTTTGTATTAGCCATTGGTCTTGTGGTCGATGATGCCATTGTGGTGGTTGAAAACGTTCATCGTCACATCGAAGAAGGCCAATCACCCTTTAACGCAGCCTTACTTGGCGCAAGAGAAATTGCAACACCTGTGATTGCCATGACCATCACATTAGCCGCAGTTTATGCCCCCATTGGATTTATGAATGGCTTAACCGGCGCACTTTTCAAAGAATTTGCCTTTACACTAGCATGTGCCGTACTTATTTCAGGTGTCATCGCACTGACACTTTCACCGATGATGTGCTCGAAAGTGCTCTCAGCCGATCACCAACGAAGTCGATTAACATCGTTTGTTGACAATCTTTTTGATGGCTTAAAAACACGTTATAAAGCAGCCTTGCATAATTTGCTTAATACACGTGCAATTATGCTTGTTTTTGCAGCTGTTGTTTTATGCATGCTACCCTACCTTTACTCCACGACAGCGAAAGAAACAGCACCTGAAGAAGATCAAGGATTCTTTTTTGTGGTAGGCTCTGTGCCGCAATACGCAACCCTTGATTACGTTGAAGCATTCACAAAACCATTTGATGCCATTTATAAATCGTTTCCTCAAACGGATCATTATTTTACGATTAACGGTAATCCGCCAATGTCTGGTGTTGTACTTAAACCATGGGGTAAACGACCTAATCAGTTTGGCATGAAACAATCACTTCAAACACAATTAGACAGCATTGCCGGGCTTAAAGCATTTGCTGTCATCCCTCCCCCACTACCAGGCGGCGGTGGCGGCACACCGATTCAATTTGTCATTAAAACAACCAATGATTTCCAAAGTTTATTCACCGTTTCCAATCAGTTGATTGAAAAAGCAAACAAGAGTGGTTTATTCATCTATTTAGATAACAGTTTAAAATTTAATCAACCTGAAATTGAACTGCAAATTAATCGCTCAAAAGCGGCTGATCTTGGCTTGGATATGCGAGCCATCGGAAGTAGCTTAAGTGCGGCATTATCAGGTGGTTATGTAAACTTTTTTAATTTAAGTGGTCGAAGCTATCAAGTGATTCCACAATTATCGCGCCCGTATCGCTTAACACCAGACCAATTGGGACAAATTTATGTTCGTGCGATTGATGGAAAAATGGTCCCTCTTTCGACCGTCGCAACGCCAGTAGAACGTACACAACCAAACGCGGTATCTCATTTCCAACAATTAAATTCAAGCACCATTCAAGGCGTAATGATGCCAGGTGTCACACTTGGGCAAGCACTTGCATTTCTTGAAAAAGCAGCCGATGAAACGCTTGCGAAAGGATTTTCCTATGATTATGCCGGACAATCTCGACAATTCATCCAAGAAGGCTCCGCACTTATTGTCGCTTTCTTCATTTCCGTTCTCATTATTTTCTTAGTCTTAGCAGCTCAGTACGAGAGCTATCGAGACCCTTTAATTATTTTAATCAGTGTGCCCATGTCAATTTGTGGCGCATTGATTCCGCTTAATCTAGGTGCAGCAAGCATTAATATCTACACGCAAGTCGGCCTCATTACATTGATTGGTCTCATCAGTAAACACGGTATTTTAATTGTTGATTTTGCCAATCAATTACAACGAGAAAAGAAGCTAGACCGTCGTGCTGCAGTTGAAGAAGCAGCATCTATACGACTTCGCCCTATTTTAATGACAACAGCAGCGATGGTGTTTGGTGTTTTACCATTGCTTATTGCTTCTGGCGCAGGTGCAGTGAGCCGTTTTGACATAGGCCTTGTGATTGCATCAGGCTTATTATTTGGAACCTGCTTTACCTTGTTTGTCGTACCAACAATGTACACTTACCTTGCATCTGATCATCGACATAGCCTGGAAGAGGAAAAGGTAATTGCGTCGTAAATAACGTCAATAAATATGTGTCGTCAATTGCGAGAAGCATAGCGACCAAGCACCAAAGAAATTAAGAATGACGCCTAAGTTGCTTCGTCGCTACATTTCTCGCAATGACAGTATCTTTAAGTTACTCCAAAAATAACACTCATTTCAGCTCTCTACTCCGGTGCATTGCCTTGCTGTGGAATATCTTGACCAAGCATTTCAAGTGTGTTTTCAAACGCAGATATAGCTTTGCTTAGATCACTTTCTAAGTTAGGTTTCTTAAAAAAATGATCACGGCCAAACATTTCACGCGCACCCGGTGTATATGTGGACTCCATCGTGTGTTTAAAACCACCGGCCCAGGTAATAACCTTATCGAGAACATTAAAAAAAGCACGGAACGCTTCAGAGACATGCTCCAATAATGTTAAGTCCCGTATAAACGCATGGCTTAACCCTTCGCGATGTTCATCCAATGATTCTCTGCAGCGTATTTTATACTCATCTAAATTAATCTCGCCAGTCAAAAAATGAGTGCTGTGTGTTTGCAGTAAGCGCGTCAATCCACCTACATCAACATCCGGGTATTTCGACTGTAAAATAGTAAAATGATTTATGAATTGATCAATCACATTCGTAATACGAATCTTAGCAGCCCAACTCAATGGTGGTACTGTAGTATGGCGATCTGCTTCATCTGCATCGGTATCTTCTTCTTGATCATAAACAGAAGCCTCTTCATGACCATCTTCTTCTTGCTCATGAACATAATCTTCTTCACGATCATCTTCTTCTTGCTCATGAACATAATTTTCTTCATGGTCATCTTCTTCTGGATCATGAACATAGTCTTCTTCATGGTCATCTTCTTGATTATAAACACCATCTATTCTTGCATGTTGATTTAATCGCAATACATTACGTACCCATAATGGCTCTTCTTCGTCTTGTATGATGCGAAAACGTGCTTGAGATGTTAATTTAGTCATGGCCAATTCGATAAGTGCATGATTTTGTGACCATAATCGCTTAATGACAAGCCATTGAGCCCTATCAAGAGATTCAACTTGATTTAAAATAATCCGCACACCTGCTTCAGTGAATGTTTTCTCAATCAACATAATGCGCATCGCATCATCACAATGCACTTGTTGATTAATACGAAGCACGGCATCATGATCAGCCTGTGGAATTAAACGTTCTAATACAACCCTCGATGGAATAAAACGCATCGTAGGAATCGCTAAAATACCAGAAACCATGGCAGCATTGATTTCTGTCGCAGGTGTTGTTAGATCATCAATAAGCCTTGCCATCGCCACGGGTGTGAGCTGCTCACTCACCGTTGCCACTGATAAAATAATAGCAACTCGGTCATTGCTAGACAACCGCCAGCACTGATCAAGCTCTTGCATCAATGCGAACACATCGATATGTTGGCTTTTATTCACCGCATTTTGACGAATAGCAACATGATTAGGTGCTTGACGTAAAATGCTTTGCCATATTGGCATATCAACATGCGTCACAGCATTGACAATGGCTTGAACACTTGTACTTTGTTGTACATGCGACGCCAAACGCTGCACAGTATCCGCGTGCAGCGGTCTTTTTGCCAGTACGGCAGGGACATATTGTTCTTCATCAGAAATAACTAATCCTGTTAACGCCGTCATCAACGCATCCTGTCCACTTG
>JAGVJT010000167.1 GCA_020050955.1 Legionellales bacterium
AGTTTTCGAATGTAATCTAATTTTTGATAATACGTCAAATAGAAAAATAACCTAAAGAATACATCAATGAATCGATTCAGTGGTGTCGTTTTCGTCCATATCCACTTCACATAATGCACGCGAATACGAACAGCCAATCTAGCTAATCCGCTACAAGGAATCACGTGTTTTATTTCAAAACCATATAATTCTTGCAACAAAGATTGAGCTTCAAAAATTGCTCTAATACCACCATGTTTCATTCCAAGTCTCATAACAGTCTCCCAACAAAGCTGCTTTTTTTTGTAAAAAAAAGCCACATCAAGTAACCATTGCATACGCCGCCACTGACTAATCGCGCCATGCGTGCATAAGTACACAAAGTTGTATTCATCACTTAATGTTGGGATCAGATAATGCTGAACATGAACCCCTTCTTTTAATTGCTCAATATTTTGTAAATCAAACCCTACTTGATGCGTCATCGCCGTTTTCCAATGCAACTCAATTTCGACCTTATGTTGCTGATGCTCATAAATCAAATCTTTAAAAGCATGCATAAGTAAAGGATGACCATCGATAATCATGCAAGGCGTCACAGGTGATAACAGCGTGTACCCTAAAGAAATAAGTATGTCATGTGTTGCCAAAAGATCACTCAATTTAATAAGAACATCAATGTCTTTTGAAATACGCATGCATTGCTGGTCATAAAGATGATGATTAAGCGGTATGCCCTTTAAAATAAGGTAATCAATGGATTGTTGCTCCAAAATACTCGCAAACTCCAAAAGCTTTCTACTTTGCAATAAATAGTTTTGTACATGCTGTTGATGATGGAAAGGTGACGCATGATGAATGACTTTTGTGAATAAAAAATCCAATCGATGCTCATGCGCGTGTTCTATCAATACTGAAAGATCAAGACCATCAGGCATAAGTGGCAATGCTTCATCCATCAAGTAACATCGAATGTATTGATGAAAAAAATCTTGTACTACCTTCGTTGATTGTTTCATGCAACCACACGTGTCACTAGATCATCTTCGATACACAAAACAAGATCTTCCAATGCAAATCGCGCACGTGGCCGTCGAACCTCAACAACATGAATGTGACGAGCAAGATCAGCATATCGCATCATGCAATGACGCTGCTTTTCTAATCCCTTTAAATAAGCATAACGATAAGTATGTTGTTGCAAAGGTGTAAACTTTTGTATGCCATCAACAGATAGAAACTGAATATCGTTATCATCATGCGGTGTTAAAACATAAATACATTTCAAAGGTAATTTGTCATCACAAAACTGTGCAGCTAATGGAACCGCGAACTTATTGTCTTGGGGTCGAATACGCCTTAATGATGCCATGTGAATGTTTAGTTTATCAGCCGAATCATGCCAAAGCTTAATTTGTGGAAAACTTGGTAGAACATTCAGTTGATGATCGATTGCACAAATATCATCGGCTAGAATACGATAACCACGCTTTAAAAAAGCACCTGATAACGTTGATTTTCCGGCACCGGAATGCCCAACAAACGACACACAATGATCCCCCACTTGAAGTGCATTCCCATGCAGCAACAACATATCGCGCTGCATCAGTAAAGCCCCCATGCACGAGCCCAAAATAAACAATCGAATACTGGCTAAATCTGCCATTGGCGCTGCTTCTATATCGATGCTCTTGCCATGTTTAATCAAAAAACGTCCGACTTGTGGGACATTAAGCCATAGATGATGAAGCTTTGCCTGGAAAAATACATTTTTTACCAAAGGACTATCCAGTCCATAAGCAGAAACATTTTTCCATTGAATAGAGACATCAATGCGCTCAGAGGGAAACGACATTATCGGCAATTCAGGAAAAAATAATTCACTTTGAATCATGCATTGAAATGCATGGTATTGATAAAAATGATTAACGTCGTTCATCCTTATATCTCAACGTATCATGCAATACAGTTGCCCGAATCCTAACATGCAGGTTCTTGTCTCACAAGCACGTCATGCTTACTGACTTCATGACACCTATTTGTTACCATGAGCAACCATTTTGTCTCTTCCATACGACTCATGACCACGTCACATACGCCAATGATGCAACAATACTTACGCATTAAAGCAGAGCATCCGGATAAACTGCTTCTTTATCGTATGGGGGATTTTTATGAACTTTTTTTTGACGATGCAAAACGTGCTGCATATTTGCTCAATCTTACGTTAACGCATCGCGGGCAATCAGCAGGAAAACCGATTCCCATGGCAGGAGTTCCTTTTCACGCCATTGAAAGTTATTTGGCGCGCCTTTTAAAACAAGGTGAAGCAGTTGCAATTTGCGAGCAAATCGGCGAAGCACCTTCAGGCAAAGGCCCGATGGAACGACAAATTACTCGCATCATTACACCAGGAACCATCACCGACGAAGCACTGCTCGATGCTAAACGCGACACAATTTTGCTCGCACTTTACCACGAGCGAGGCAAAACAGGGCTGGCGTGGGTTGATTTAAGTGGTGGACGCTTTCATCTATTACAAGTCGAACATGACGCTGATTTACAGGCAGAATTAACGCGATTACAACCTGCAGAAATTTTAATAGACACTTCTTTTGCAGCACTTAAACCCGAACTTGGTTACCCATTCCATGTACGCCCTGCCTGGGATTTCGATCGCGCCCGCGCGCGCGATCGCTTATGCGTGCAATTTCATGTTCATGACTTACATGCATTCGGTGAA
>JAGVJT010000105.1 GCA_020050955.1 Legionellales bacterium
TTCTAATGAAAGTTTTTGACCATACGCTTGATAACGTCCATCACGTAGAGTGAGCGTACCGTTAGCATTTAAAGGTTGCTCGGGTTTTTGAGAGAGTGTTAATGAACCATTAAGAAAACCACGTAAGCCTTGTGCATTAATTTGAACAGCATCACCCATGATAAGTTTAATATTGGTTGTGACATTTAAACCTTTGTCGGTATGAGAGGTTTCTTCGGTCATAAAAGTTGCATCATCGGTTAAACTGACGGTATTACTAAACGTGAGCGGTTTGATGTCTGCATAAGGAATAAGCACATTACCTGTGAGTTC
Organism: Legionellales bacterium; assembly: GCA_020050955.1. Taxonomy (GTDB): domain Bacteria; phylum Pseudomonadota; class Gammaproteobacteria; order Legionellales; family Legionellaceae; genus JAGVJT01. Next base: position 313 of record JAGVJT010000105.1, read on the forward strand.
ATAGTGTTGTGGTTTAAATGAAAAAATAAGATTGGGTGAGACATCGATAATGTATTCCGGTGTGTTAATGAGACGAATTTTTTCACCATTCAAGGTGAGCGTCCCGTTCATTATAGGCGAAAAATCACCTTTTCCTTGAAGTCTTAGTCCATTGTCTGTTGAGGTATGCAGCACACCTGCTAGCTGCCAATGTTTATCGTGACTTTCTAATGTGACGTGTATAGGGTTTAGAGTAATGCCTGTGTCGGGGAGTACAAATTGTGCCTCTGATAATTCAAGCTTTCCTATTAAGGTTGGTTGGGTGAGTGTGCCATTAAGTGCAAGAGTTGTATTTAATTTACCTTTAATTTGAAATTTATCATTTAAGGTGTTCAAAAAAGTTAAGGACGGCATGATAAAGTTTAATTTGCCTTGTATCACTTGTTTTGTGCTGAGTGTGTTTAAATGAAAATGTGGTAATTGCAGAAAAATATCACCTTGTTGCTCTTTGTCCAGTGCAAAACGGCCTTTAACACGAAGCTCATTGGCTTTGAGAGCGGCTTGAAAAGATGCGCCTTGAAAGGGGATAGTAAGGGTATTGTTCTCTTGGCTTGTTTGATAAGTACTCGGTGCAATGTCAATGTGGAGATCACCTTTGTCCATGTTGTGCAAGGAGCCTTTTGCGGTGATCGTTGTTTTAATCGGTGCATTGATGTTTGTTGTGGCGATGAGATGAATATCAGGCCATTGTCCTTGTAATTGAAGTTGACCTGACGGAATCTCTATTAAAGGTGATATTGGCGATTTAGCATCAAGCGGCCATGTGATGTTTTTCCATTTCCAAGTGAAGGCAATCGCGTTGGTGTTAGACAACGATGCATGAATTTGACCGACAGCAACACCAGCGATTGTGATTTGTTGAAGCTTTAGATCATCAATTTGTAATGGAATCAATGCATGATTTGTCGTCGAGTCTTCGGTGATAGCGGATGATTGATGAGAGGGGGCGGGTGTTTCTGTGAAATGAAGGGTGACTTTTTTGACATGAAGCGTGCGAACATGCAATTTTCGATACGATAAATTTGGAAGTTGCCATTGCGCTGTGCCTTGATGCAATGTCAGAGAAAACTCATTTGTTCGATAGCGCAAGGTTTTGAATGTGATGTTGTCAAACAATCGTCCTTGAAGGTGGCTGGTTGATAGTTCACCTGGCAAGAGGTGATGCAGAAGCCAGAATGTGCATTGAAGTCCTGATGATGTAAAAAAGGTAAAGAAAACAAGACTTATTAACAAGCATAGCCATGCGAGTGTACGAATACTTGAAAAAAATGTATTTTTCATTAAAGGTCTGGCCCCATATTGGCCACAAAGCGTAAGCCTCGGCCATGAAATTTTTCATTCGTTGGTAATGCTGCAGCAAGTTTAATCGGACCGACAGGCGAGCGCCACATGAGTCCTGCGCCAACATCGTACTGAAACGATTGCGGGTTGGGACTATAAACATGTCCTGCATCGATGAACCCAAGCAAATACCATGTATCGAACGTTTCTTTTTGTATTTCCAAACCGCCATAGGTTAAATATTTTCCGGGTCCAATGGCGTTAAAACTATAGCCTTTCATGTTTTCAGCACCGCCCAATAATAATGCAAGTGATAATGGAAGTTTGTAAACATCGTGAACTGCACTCACACCTTGCATCCCATGCAGATAGAGGCGTGTACGCAGTATATCAATGGTTAAGGCAGCTTTTGCGTCAATGGAAGCTTGTGCAAAACTGATGTCTGATAAAATTGCATCTGTTGCGGCCAATCCATTGATGGTGATGTTGTAACCTGAGGGTGAAAAGAGCTCGTCTGTTACATGTCGCCATGTGAATACCGCTTTTGGATATAAACTATTGACTTCATTATTGGGGTAGCCAATGTAGTGAAAACGCTCATGCAATGCATTTAATGATAAATTTCGTTGGTAGCTATCTTGAACATGTTGCTCTGCAACAGAGAAAAGAAATGCATTACTTGTGCCGCTTACATAATTTAAATTGGTAAATCCTCCATTCAAACTGTAATGATCATGGATAGGATCAGCGCCTGGAATGACATACTGGGCTTGTAGTGCATTTTGTGTCAATGAACCTTGAGCAATTGCGTTAAACTGATGTCCAAAGGCATTCACAGGATTCACGTGCACACCTGCGCGCCCACGAATCCCTGTGTCTGTCCCATAGCCTGCACCTAAGGTGTAATTGATGCGATCGACAGGTTGTAAATTTAGTGCGAGAGGGACATGATTCGTGTTATTTTCTTCAGGCCTCACATCAACGGCTCGAAAATAACCACTGGCTAACAGATTATTAGTTAATGTGGCAACTTGTTCAGTTGAATAAGGCTGGTCGTATTTGAATGGGATATAACGATAAAGTAAGTCGGGTGATAGGCTTTGTTGTGTGGGAAATTTTATGTCACCAAAATAAAAACGAGGTCCTGTATTAAAGTGCAGCATGATGGTTGCGGTGTAACGTTCTTTATCAATACGTACTTCTGCTTTTTCAAAGGTGGCATGCAAATACCCTTCTTGTTCTGCGCTATTCAAGAGTGCTGTTTTAGCTGCTTCATAAGTCTCACTATTAAACGCAATGCCAGGATGAAGCGGTGATTCCTGATAGGTTTTTTGAATGACGGAATTGAGATGGCCTTCGCCTGCTAAGGTAAAATCTAGGCGAGTGATACGCATTTGTGGGCCGGGATGGATGATAATCGACCATGCATGATGTGCTCGTTCGTGCATGATGATTTCAGGCTTAAAAAAACCATAAGGATACAACGCTAATTCGACTTGTTCGCGTAACAAGTTTTCTGAGGCGTGCTCGAATGCTTTATTTTGATGAAACTCGCTTAGTCGATGTTGAACATTCTCTAAAGCTTTTCCTTTGATGCCTTGTATTTGAAAGACATTCGATGATGTTGCAGCTCCCATAAGAAGTAGAAATCCGCAACATTGAATGAGAAGATATTGCCAACAGCATCTGAGTGAAAAAAGACGATGATGACTGAAAGACTTAGTCATGATTCATGGATGGCTGTATGATGCAGTTGATAAACTAAATCAAGCGCTTCTCGTGCAGACAGTGTGTCTGGATTGAGTGCTTTGAGTTGTTGTACAACCTTGCTCGTTATAACAGATTTTGTATTTAACCCTATGTCTTGCGATTTGTCTGCGGGAGTCATCGAAGGTAACTGATGAAGATAAGCTTTGGCGCGTTCAAGTGTTTCTAGTGGAATACCCGCTAATGCTGCAACATCAATACCATAACTTTGAT
>JAGVJT010000009.1 GCA_020050955.1 Legionellales bacterium
CATCAAAAAGTCATTGAAGAAGCACCCGCGCCTGACTTACCGACGAAACTTCGCTTAGCATTAGCCGATGCAGCCGTTGCTGTCGCCCGTGCCATTGAATACCGCGGCGCAGGTACAGTCGAGTTTTTAGTTGAAAATAATCAAGATTTTTATTTCATGGAAATGAACACGCGCCTACAAGTTGAACATCCCGTGACAGAGATGATCACGGGACTTGACCTCGTGGAGTGGCAATTACGTATTGCTTCAAACGAGCCGTTGCCTTGCGAACAAGTAGACATCAAAGCACACGGTCATGCAATCGAATGTCGTATTTATGCAGAAGATCCTGAACACGGCTTTATCCCCTCCATTGGACAATTATTAACACTTGAAGAGCCTCATATGGACGGCATTCGCATCGATAGCGCCGTAAGCCGCCATGATACCATCTCTCAATATTACGACCCTATGTTTGCGAAACTCATTGCATGGGGACAAACACGCAATGAAGCTATTGGACGCCTACAACAAGCACTCAAGCATTACCATGTTTATGGCGTTAAAACCAACATCGCATTTCTTCAAGCGATTATCGGACACCCTGCTTTCATCAACACCCAATTATCCACTAATTTTTTAACAACATTCGTCATTGAGCCGAAAACCCCCCCCCTTGAACCTGTGCTCATGCTCGCTGCAGCTTTTGATTACATTTCACACCAACGTCACGATGAACCGATTTTAGCAGCAACATTTGGATGGCAAATGCATCTGAAAACAGAGTGGCTACGCCATTATGATGTCATGAGTCAATCAATCCTCACGACCATCACGCCGATAACATCAACAACGTTTGATTTAAGCTTCAACAATACAAAGCATACGTTACGAGTCTCTCAAGAATCTTGTCGTATCACCGTTGAAAATGGTACTCAATTCATTCGTCGACGTGTCGAGCAATTAGCATCCGGTGATTATGTCATTTACATGCACGAAGGCCCTGTTGTTGTAACATCTCGTCACCATGCGCTCACATCAGTTAGTGCGTCACATGCTCTTGAACAAAGCTTGACGGCTCCCATGTCTGCGTCGGTTGTTGCCATTTTAAAAGAGCAAGGCGACATGGTTCAAAAAGGAGAAGGCATTATGATTCTTGAAGCCATGAAAATGGAACACACCATCCATGCGCCACATGATGGCCGGTTAACCGATTTATTTTATGCCGTTGGTGCACAAGTCAAAGAAGGGGTGTTGCTGGCATCAATCGAACACAAAGAGCTTCTCGATAAGGCATCATCATGACGTCGTCTGATTTTGTGACAATCATTGAAGTAGGTCCTCGCGATGGATTACAAAATGAATCACAGTTTGTGCCAACATCAAAAAAAATTGAACTTATCAATCAGTTAAGTCAAAGCGGACTAAAATACATTGAAGCAACAAGTTTTGTCTCCGCCAAAGCTATTCCTCAGCTAGCAGACAATACACTTGTCTACCAATCGATTCAGAAACCCTCAAACGTACGATTTTCAGCCCTTGTGCCCAATGAGCATGGAATGAAGCAAGCCATTGAAGTAGGTGTTACTGACATTGCTTTATTTACTGCTGCCAGCGAATCGTTTAATCAACGCAACATTCATTGCTCCATCAAAGAAAGTATTGAGCGCTTTAAGCCGGTAGTCGCTCTTGCAAAAACACACGACATCACCGTTCGAGCTTACATTTCTTGTGTTTTAGGCTGTCCTTACGAGGGGTACATTACGCCTAGCCAAGTGCAGGATGTCATCGAACAACTACAACTTTTTCACGTGGATGAAATAAGTCTTGGTGATACCGTCGGCGTAGGCACACCGAAGCAAACCAAAATGCTTTTAACCGCTATCCGCGAGGTATATCCCTTAGACAAAATTGCCATGCATTTTCATGACACTTACGGCCAAGCAGTTGCTAATACTTATGTCGCACTTGAAGAAAATATTCGACGTTTTGACAGCGCTGTTGCAGGTCTTGGTGGGTGTCCTTATGCGCAAGGTGCTACGGGAAATGTGGCCACAGAAGATGTATTATACCTTATGCACGGCCTTGGCATGCGCACAGACATCGATATTTATAAAGTCGTCACCGCCGGTGACATGATTTGCAACGTGTTAGGAAAACAAAATCAATCCAAAGTAGCACGTGCATTACTTGCTAATTCTTGACATTAATCGCCATGCCCCTTAGCATGCATGGTTTTGCGTGATCCATCCATCATTCATGGCGATATTCGCAATAAAAGAGGAAACATTATGACGCTTCAGCGACTGCGCGCATTGGTAAATCATGATTTTGATGCCGTGAATGCACTGATTATTGACAACAGCCAATCCTCGATTGAACTAATCAATGAGCTCGCCAGTCATCTTATTCAAAGTGGTGGAAAACGCCTACGCCCGCTGCTCGTGCTATTAGCCAGCAAAGCTTGTCAATACGAAGGTACTGAGCACATTACACTTGCAGCCATGATCGAATTTTTCCACACGGCAACGCTATTGCATGACGATGTGATTGATGAATCGACTTTGCGTCGCGGCCAAGAAACAGCCAATGAAATTTGGGGTAGCAAAGCTAGTATTTTAGTGGGTGATTATTTATTCACGCGCTACATGCAAATGATGGTTCAAGTCGGACACCTCGGTATCATGCAAATCCTGACTGACATGGCTTATCAAATTGGTTGTGGTGAGATCAAGCAGCTCACCAATCGACATAACTTTTCCTTAACCGTTGAGGATTATTTTGATGTCATTCGTGCAAAAACATCGCTGCTATTTGCCGCGTCCATGCGCATTAGTGCGATGTTAAGCTGTGCTGAGAAAAACATCGAGGAAGCATTGCATGCCTACGGACTTCATTTAGGCAATGCCTTTCAACTC
>JAGVJT010000243.1 GCA_020050955.1 Legionellales bacterium
ACAGGGCAAACTTAAAGGGCGCAAGGTTCGCGTACGGAAAGTGATTTAGTCAGCGTTTGAATTTCGTGTGAATTTGATAATAGATACCGTGATGTCGGTATTCAATTACAACATGACGATGTGTCAGAAAGTCAGCAAAATAGCTTTACGATTCAAGACTTAGTGAGTTTGTGCATGTTTGAGTCTGAAAATGATGATATGAATACAGTCAGTGAAACGGTTCTTGATGCTAATCATTATTGTGTTCAGGACGCATCTCTTATGGAACATAATGAGACATTCGTTTCAGCAAGTGTTTGCAGTTGATGCCAACATCAGCTAAACACTAATAAAAAACTCAAAGTCACCGTACCAGCGTTTTGCAAGATGATGCGCTGTTTGCGGCTTTTTATGCAATAAGTCATGCATGAGAGGTGATAGTGCTGTCAGTAATGCGCCATCACGAGGTAGGCTTGCTATTTTAAAAGGGCGATAACCGGTTTGTTGTGTGCCTAAAATGAGACCTTCGCCTCGTAACTCCAAATCCTTTTCTGCAATGAGAAAACCATCGGTGGTTTCACGTAATAGTCGTAATCGTGCGGTTGCTTGTTTTGACAGTGGTGCTTGATACAGTAATAAGCAATGAGATTGTACGGTGCCTCGTCCAACACGGCCACGAAGTTGATGTAATTGCGAAAGACCAAGGCGCTCGGCATTTTCAATGATCATAAGACTCGCATTAGGCACATCCACACCGACTTCAATCACAGTGGTGGCAACCAATAAATCTAAATCACCTGCTTTAAATGCTTGCATGGTTTTTTCTTTCTCTTCTGCACTCATGCGGCCATGAACTAAACCAACACGAACATTAGGCAATTGAGTTTGCAGTGTTTCTGCACTGGCAATGGCGGCCATGCATTGCATTTTTTCTGACTCATCAATCAATGTGCATACCCAATAAGCTTGACGTCCATTTATGATGGAAGCATTTAATCGTTCTATAATGTCATGGCGTTTATGTTGACTCATCACGGTTGTGACAATCGGTGTGCGTCCAGGAGGCAGTTCATCAATCACAGACAAATCCAAATGAGCAAATTGCGTCATGGCCAATGTGCGTGGAATAGGGGTGGCGGTCATCATCAATTGATGAGGTGTGTGTGTGTCATCACAACCTTTTTGTTGTAATAATAATCGTTGCTCAACACCAAAGCGATGTTGTTCATCAATGATAATTAAACCCAATTGATGAAATTCCACTTGTTCTTGAAATAAGGCGTGTGTTCCAACAATAAGTTGGCAGGCGTTTGTTTTAAGTGCAAGCAACGTTTCTTTACGTGCTTTTGCTTTCATTTTTCCACTTAATCGAGCGACTTGGATGTTAAATGGGGCAAACCATGCTGACAGTGTTAAGGCATGTTGCTCGCTCAATAAGTCTGTGGGCGCCATGAACGCGACTTGATAACCATTGGCAATGGCTTGCATGGCTGAAAGTGCTGCGATGACAGTTTTTCCCGCACCAACATCACCTTGCACTAAACGCAACATTGGTGTTGCTTGAGTCATGTCGTGCGCGATTTCTTGATGTACACGTTGTTGTGCTGTGGTTAAGACGTAAGGTAATTGTTGAATAAAAGCACTCAGTATGGGCGATGAGGACGGATGTGCGTGTGCTTGAAGACGAGCACGTGTTTGGCGAATGAAGTGCAAGCTTAAGCGTTTTGCTAAGAGCTCATCTAAGGCTAAACGTTGTAAACCTCGGTGTTGGCCATTTTCCAAAGCGTGCAAGGCGACGTCTGGCGGTGGAGAGTGAAGCTCGGTGAGCGCTTCTCGAATAGAGGGTAAGGTGAGCTGTTCTAATTGTGTTGCACTCATCCATTCCAGTTCATTTAATACCAACTGGCAATGGGTGAGTGCTTGTTTAATCAATTGTCTTAATCGTGTTTGGCTTAATCCCTGAGTGCTGGCGTAGATGGGGGTGAGTGTTTCTTCAACCGGACAAATATCATCGTCATTTAATAAGCGGTATTCGGGATGCACCATTTCTAAAGCGTTTGAAAACATGCGAACTTCACCGAAAGCATGAATCAATGGCATCTGACGCAAAAGAGCCGCTTGTTGTTTATTAAAATGAAAAAAACGCAGAGTAATAAGTCCTGTTTTATCTTCAACCACGCAAGTCAGACGTGCACGGTTTCCACGGCTAATATCAACCTTGCATACGCGTCCTGTGATCACACTCCAATCATTCATGCGTAAATCTTGAATAGGAGTAATGCGAGTTCTGTCTTGGTAGCGAAAGGGAAGATGAAAAATAAGATCTTGGAGCGTGTTTAAACCACATTGTCGTAATTTCGTGGCTAACAGAGGGCCTACGCCATGGAGTATGTCACAAGATTGAGTTAACACAATGAGCGCTGTTAAGTGGATGTGTCTGCATCATAACATTATTGCGCTTCGTGATTAAATCATCTATGGTGTATTCATTTTTATGAACTTAGAGGTATGAGATGAAACGAAAAGCATTGGCGGTATGGGAAGGTGGGTTAAAAGATGGACACGGTGCCTTAACAACAGAAAGCAACATTTTATCAAAAACACCTTATTCATTTGCATCGCGATTTGGAGAGGATAAAGCCACTAATCCTGAAGAGTTGATCGCAGCAGCACATGCTGGTTGTTTTACCATGGCCTTATCTGCAAAATTAGAAAAAGAAGGTTTTAAAGCCGTGCACTTAGAGACAACAGCGGTTGTTGTTCTTGAGCAAAAAGACAATATTTTTGCAATTCCAACAATTCATTTGAGCCTCAATGCATGTGTTGCTAATATTGATGACACAACGTTTCATCGTATTGCGATGGATGCTAAAAATAACTGCCCGGTGTCAAAACTATTTAATGCACAAATTGAATTAAACATGACACTTGAAAATTAAATGTAAATTGAGTTTTTATGTTACATATTGCACTTTTTCAACCTGAGATTCCTCCCAATACAGGAAACATTATTCGGCTTTGTGCAAACTCTGGTGCGCAACTGCATCTTATTCATCCGTTAGGGTTTGAATTAGATGATAAACGGATGCGACGAGCAGGTTTGGATTATCATGAGTGGGCGCATGTGATTCATTATGATAATGTTGAATTATTTATCGAAAAAAACCAACAACGTCGCATTTTTGCATGCACCACAAAAACAGAGCAACGCTATAGCGATGTTTGTTTTCGTGATGAGGACATGTTGCTTTTTGGGCCTGAAACGCGAGGATTACCTCCTGATTTACGTGAGCGATATCAGCCAATTCGTATCCCGATGCAAGCCGAAAGCCGAAGCTTGAATTTGTCAAATGCTGTTGCAATTATGTTATTTGAAGCATGGCGACAATTAGATTTTAAATGATAAATGTCACATTTTTTATGATGAAAGGATGATTATGTTGCTGAGTGAGTTACCTTTTCCACGATTCACCACAGCGCATCGTGGCTTGTTATCCAATACTGAAATTGCGATTTTAAGCCATGCGGAGCAAATTGAAGCGTGGTTTCAACGCTGTTGGCAAGCAACGCCTGCGCTCATTACCTCATCGGTTGATTTACGTCATGCAGGGTTTAAAATTGCGCCTGTTGACACCAATTTATTTCCGGCAGGCTTTAATAATTTACATACTTCATCACTCGCGCTATGCGCGCACGCGCTTCATGCTGTATTAACCAAACATGTGTCAGGTTGTCGGCGTGTGCTGCTTTTACCTGAGAGTCATACACGTAATACATTTTACTTACAAAGCTTATCTATCTTGCATGATTGCCTCGTTAACGCGGGGTTTAGTGTGCGTATTGGTAGCTTGGATGAAACACAGACCACCCCTTTAACGCTGCAGACAGAACAAGGGCGCACGTTAACTATTGAGCCGCTGGTGCGTGTTGGTGACAGAGTGGTTGTAGCGGATTTTGATCCGTGTTTGTTGTTGTTAAATCATGATTTATCAGCGGGGATTCCTTCTATCTTGGATGGACTGTCACAACCCATTTATCCTGATTCTCAATTAGGATGGGGCAGTCGATTAAAGTCGAGTCATTTCCTCTTTTTTAATCAAGTGGCTGATGAGTTTTCAC
>JAGVJT010000196.1 GCA_020050955.1 Legionellales bacterium
AAATTACTTAAATGAACGCATGAAGCGCCCGAATCATTACCAAGTTGCCAACGCATATGGTGCAGCTCTTGCAGAAGTATGTGGTTCAATCGATGTGATTCGCCAACTCGCACATCATAAACAAACCATCATGGATGAGTTAGAACAAGAGGCTATCGAACAGGCTCTGATACAAGGTGCTTCCATCGAAAGCGTACGCATCATTGAAAAACGGTTGCTACCGTTTTACTACATGGACAATCAATTGACGCGAATCATTATCACAGCAGCTGGGAGAAAAACAATGTAAACCTACTCAAGTACGTCATCCTGAGGATCTCTAATTGCACAAGATCGATGCTATTTCAGGCAACCCTTCACTGCATTCAGGATGACGGTTATTCTTTGTAGGCAATGAAAAAACAGATCGATTGTCGTATCATTCCCGAGCAGACCCTCTACGTTGGAGAGCAAACACCAATATAAACGTTAACATGTGTTTCATCTAAATAAACTTCAAAATCAGTTTCATACATTCGTTTTGGCGCATCAGGACGATTAAAATAACGCCATATTTCTTGCCAAACCGCGATAACAGCCTGTGGCATAACACCTTGATTTTTAAAAACAAGATAACATCCTGACTTAATCGTTACATCATACAACGAAGACGCATGAAAAGACGTGACGACTGCTCTACCTGCTGTAACGGTATAAAAGCCGAAATGATCTGTTTCATAATTTGCATACACACCATAACACGCGCCACTTAAACACGCATTGCTAGGATTTAATAATGGCTCAGATTGAAAATCAGCCCATAACACGCCTAATTTGGCAGTTTTCATGTCACTTTCATCTGCGTTTCTCGTTCTTGTTTGCAATCCTTTCACTGTGAACGAATCCAATCTTTCATACGTCGGACTTTCTATATTCATGCTTATTCCTTAGATTATCGTGTTTAAGAAACGATAACACACTAAAGTGACAGATTTTGTCAGTAGCTCTTAAAAGTTATCTATTGAGGTTTCGAGTAAATCCTGGTAATTTTTGCACCACTTTAACGACGACACTAGATACAATGCCTAAAGCAACACTGGATGATATCCAGGCTATTCAAGTCTTTCTACATACACCAACACCCGACGCATGGCTTGAACATGCTGTAAAAAACATCCCGACATTACTTATTGACCACGCTCACTGTGAGCGTAAAGCCGCAGCAACGGCACTTAATTTTATCAGCAAATACGCCAAAGAAAGCGCACTTGTTGCAATCATGTCACCCTTGGCTCGTGAAGAATTACTCCATTTTGAAAAAGTCATGCAGCTCTTGCATGAGCGTAATATTGCATTTGGTGCGTTAAAGCCGTCGCAATATGCTCAAAAATTGCATAAAAAAATCACGAATCAAAATTACTATAAGCATTTAGCCGATGAATTAATCATTGGTGCCATCATTGAAGCTCGTTCTTGTGAGCGCTTTCATGCACTTGCGCCCAAACTTCAAGATAAAGCACTTGCACGTTTTTATTCGTCGCTTGTGAAAGCCGAAGCTCGGCATTTTCAAGATTATTTACAACTTGCAAAGTACTATTGCCCTGATGATAGTGAACAACGTATTCAGCAGTTTTTAGACATTGAACGACAATTGATTCTTTCACAAGATACTGTGTTTCGTTTTCACGGCGGGCTTCCTCCATCAATAACTGTCGTTTAAACATCTATAATGCGCATCATCATCTGTGTACAATGGTAAACATCAATCATAATAAATGGTAATATATGTCAACCTCTGACATTGGATTGCATAAAAAAGAATTAGATACACCGTGTTTAATCATTGATAAAAATAAACTTGAACGTAATTTACAACGCATGCGCGATCATGCTATCAAACATCACGTCGATGTTAGACCTCATTGTAAAACACACAAATGCTCACAGTTAGCTCGCTATCAAATGACCTATGGTGCCATCGGCCTTAGTGTTGCGAAAGTATCCGAGGCGCATGCACTCATTTCACAAGGCTTGACCGAGATTCTCATCACATCCCCTGTTGTCACCTCACGAAAAATACAAACGCTTCTTTCGTGCATCAAAAAAGCGCCTAATCTTATCGTTGTTCTTGATAATTTAGACAATGCCGAAACACTGCATCACGCGGCAGAAGAGATGCAACAAAAAATTAACGTGTTGGTTGATCTTGATCCTGGTATTGGTCGCACAGGTGTGCGTTTTGAACATGCGCTCACTTTTGGCACGAAGATTCATGCCATGCCATGGCTTCATTTAATGGGTTTACAGTGTTATGCCGGTAATTTGCAACATATTTCATCGTTTGAAGAACGTAAAAAACGCTCGCTTGACATCATGCAACAAGCAAGCGAGATGCGTCGAATGTTTCAAGAGCATCATCTTCCTTGCCCTATCTTAACCGGTACCGGAACGGGAACTTATGACATAGACATCCATGCAACTGGCGTCACAGAAATTCAACCTGGCTCTTACACTGTCATGGATGTCGAATATGCAGACATTGAATCACGCGAACATACCAACCATGCCTTTGAACATGCCTTAACCATGCTCACTACCGTGATTAGCAGCAATCGTCAAGAGCATGTTACCGTTGATGCCGGCACGAAATCCCTTTACGTGGATGCTATGCATAAACCTCAAATCATCAGTCACCCGCATTTACAATACGACTGGGGTGGCTTTGGCGATGAGCATGGAAAAATCACAGCTCGCTCGGATGAAGCATTACCCTCTAATCAAGATGTTTTAGAACTTATTGTCCCTCATTGTGACCCAACCATTAATTTATTCGATTATTTTTATGTGATTGAAAATGACCATGTCATTGATAAATGGGCCATTGATTTGCGTGGCAAATCACAATAACACACATAGACAACACACTCATCGCAAGGAGCGTTATCATGAGTCATGGATTTGATTGGCTACGTTGGATTTCAGAAGCACAAGCCATCGCACAAGCGGGGTTAACTTACACGAATAATCCGTTTGATAAAGAACGTTACATTCGCTTAAGAGAAATGATTGCCATGTTGGCCGGGCATTGCTTAGAGCATGACAAAGAAGAAATTGAGCATTTGTTTACCATTGAAAAAGGTTATGCAACACCAAAGCTTGATGTGCGTGCTTTTATGCTAAAAGATGATCATGTTTTACTGGTACGCGAGCGAGCCGATCAATTATGGACACTTCCTGGCGGATGGATTGATGTGAACGAATCTCCCTCTGAATCCGTCATTCGCGAAACAAAAGAAGAAACAGGATTTGATGTCTCTGTCACTCGATTATTAGCCCTTTGGGATAAACAAAAGCACGATCACCCTCCCCAATGGCCGCATATTTATAAATGCTTTTTCCATTGCGAAATCATCGGCGGAGAAGCTACGCCTAACTTAGAAATATCTGACATTGATTTTTTTCCCATTCATCAGCTCCCACCTTTATCCACGCCTCGTGTCACACAAAAACAAATTGAGCGTTTACATGATATCGTAACTCAACAACACACCATTCAAGTTGATTAAAAAAATACTTATCAAGGAGCGCTCATGACCATGCTAACCGCTGAAATCATTAAAAAGCAGCAAACCACTAATATTGTCATGATCACTTTTTGGAGCCAATTTTCAGCTTATGCACTTGAATCTATCTTAATTTTATTTTTAACCAGGCCATTGCTCATGCATGGGCTTGGTTATGATCAAGCAAAAGCCTATGCCTTCATGGGCATTAGCCAAGCTACTGGGTATTTAATGCCTATTTTAGGCGGCTACATGGCTGATCATATTTTAGGGCTTCGGCGAAGCATTCTGTTTGGAAGTTTTTTACTTGCCAGTGCTTATTTACTCATCATGCTCAGCGGACACACAATCGCACAATTCGGTGACAAATTATTTATCATTGCCTATGCGTTAACGCCTGCGGCTGGCTCATTACTTATGGGGACTGCATCCGGCATGGTGTCTCGCATTTACTCTGATAACGCCACTGGTGCAAAAACAGCCATGACATTTTATTACATGGCAATTAATGTTGGCGCATTGCTTGCAACATTTATTGCACCCTCTTTATTGGAAAGTCATTATGGGCCGCTTTCCGTGCTTGCATTAACATTCGTCGGCAAATCAATTGCTGCCGTAAATTTTTTGTATCGCTACAAACTGTACGATAACATTGTGCTCTACCATGACAAAATAGCCTTATCCTCTAAAGCAAAATGGCAATTTTTTAGCTATGTGACGAGTATTTATGTGTTTACATTATACGCTTACTCGCATATTTTTATCGCAAGTATCATCGTTTCGATTTGTTGCTTTTTAGGCATGCTAGGCTTTGTTATTAAAACATGCGCCTTGCAAGGTGAATCTTATTACAAGCAGCTGATTGCATGCTTATTGATTTTTGAAGCAGTCGTATTTTTTGTCATCTACCTTCAAATGAACAGCACCTTGATCTTATTCGCCGCACAAAACACCAATGATCGCTTATTTGGTTTTGCCATCTCGCCTGCTCAATATCAAGTCATTAATCCCATTCTTATCATCACCATTGGATTGCAACTGCCTCGCTTTTATAAAAAATTTCCACGCTTTACTATTCCGTATCAATTCGCCGTCGGGACATTATTAGCCAGTAGCGCACTTCTTTTTATGGCATACATGACAACTTATCACGCTCATGATGGCATCATTAGCGGAAACGTGATTGCATGCACCTATTTTTTTATTACTTTAGCCGAATTATGCGTCAGCGCCATTGGTCTTAGCATGATTGGGCTTTATTGTGATAGCCAACACTTAGGTGTCGCCATGGGTGCTTGGTATTTGAGTTGTTCATTGGCAAGCAGCTTATCTGGTGGCATTGCACAATGGGTTGCCCTTCCTCAAACCATGTCACCGCAACAAAGCCTACCTATTTATCAAGATTATTACGCATGGATGGGCTCCATTGCCTTTTTATTAGGATTAAGCATGCTATTGGGTGCTTTTTTGTTGCATCGCTTTATGAAAAAGCGCTCTTTCTTGCTAACATAAGTAGCATGAAACATGACCTTATTTTAAAAGGTTACCGATTGATTAATCACCTATTTGCCTTGATTGATAAACAATGATTACGGTAAACTATGTCTTTTTCGTCGCATCATCCTGGCATGTGTGCGTTACACTGAAGGAACATGAAAATTCGTACTCACACTACATCACACACACATAACGAAGACTCATTGCATCAAGCAACATTAAACGCTCCTGAGGCACTTGCTCAACCTATCACAGAGCATCCTATTCTAACATCCTCAGAGCATCCTATTCTAACATCCTCAGAGTACCAGCAAGTTATTCATGACTGGAATAACACCGCCTGCGATTATCCTGACGATAAAACACTGCATCAATTATTCCAAGAGCAAGCACAAAAAACACCCGATCATGTCGCACTTATTTACGACAATCAGACACTGACATACCGCGAGCTTGATGAAGCATCTAACCAACTTGCATGGTTTATTCGAAAACATTATGACAATCAATCAACAGTATTAACGCCTGACACGCTCATTGCTTTGTTTCTTGACCGCTCTCTTGACATGGTCATTGGTATTCTTGGCGTTCTTAAAGCAGGTGCTGCCTATGTCCCGATTGACCCAAGTTACCCTGCTGAACGCATCAACTATATCCTTCAGGACACCAACAGCAGCATCGTATTAACACAACGCCACTTCATACAGAATTTGATGTCGTTTAAAACCATCACGTCCATTGCTTTGGACGATGCACCATTTCAACACGAATCACGCGAAACACTTCCATCGATTAATCAACCGATGGATTTGGCTTATGTCATTTATACATCCGGCACAACAGGCACACCCAAAGGTGTTGCGATTGCTCATACAGGTGCTGTGAATCGAATCGATTGGATGCAACACGCGTACCCATTAAGCTCGCACGATGTTGTGTTACAAAAAACGCCTTATGGCTTTGATGTATCTGTCTGGGAGTTATTATGGGCGCATCAATACGGTGCGACGCTTGTCATCGCAAGACCCAATGGACACCAAGATGCATTGTATTTAAATCAGTTAATTTGCGACAAAAACATCACCGTCATGCATTTTGTACCAAGCATGTTGTCAGCGTTTACTCAGGCACTTCATGACAACAACATGCAGATTCCATCAACATTACGCTATATTTTTTGCAGTGGTGAGGCGCTCGCACTGAATCAAGTGCAAGCATTTTACGCCTTAAGTCAGCATGAGCCTCAAATTCATAATTTGTATGGCCCAACAGAAGCATCCATCGACGTGACGTATTACCCATGTCCTCGTGATGTTAATAAAATTTACATCGGAAAACCAATTCATAACACTCAAGTGTATGTACTCGATGAAGACTTATGCCCCGTGCCACCTGGTATGGTGGGTGAATTGTATTTAGGCGGCGTGGGGCTTGCTCGTGGCTATATCAATAAGCCAGAGCTTACCGCCGAGCGTTTCATTCCAAATCCATTCGCAACAACGGCACAGCGTGAAAAAGGCGCTGATCGCCTTTACAAAACAGGGGATTTAGCACGATGGACACAAGACGGTTACATCGAATACCTCGGTCGCAACGATTTTCAA
>JAGVJT010000172.1 GCA_020050955.1 Legionellales bacterium
AATAGCTGTTTGGTTGTCGGTCTTTTAACCGTCATGATGGTGATTTGTTGGCAACTCTCATTGATGTTTCTAATCACAATTCCTTTTATCGGTATCTTGGTTAATTTTACCAATAAACGTATTCGGAGGATGAGTCATCGCGTCCAGCAAACGATGGGGCATGTCACGGAAATTGCGAGCGAAGCCATTGATGGATACCGTGTTGTACGGATGTTTGGAGGAGAAGCGAAAGAACAAGCTAAGTTTAATGTTGCAACAGAGCAATCACGACGTAATGACATGAAAGTCGCCATGAGCAAAGCGATTAATGTTTCTGGTGTGCAATGCATCATTGGGTTTGGTATAGCGATGATTATTTTTGCAGCGATTCAGCTTGCTTCTGTTATCACTGTAACAGCCGGTTCGTTTCTTGCCATTATTGCGGCGATGTTGCAATTGATTAAACCCATGAAAACATTGACGACGTTAAATGCAACCTTTCAACGAGGTTTAGCTGGTGCTGAAAGTGTTTTTGGCTTGCTTGATGAGCCTGTTGAGTCGACAGAAGGTATGGTTTTGTCGACACGAGCGAAAGGCGAGATTATTTTTCAGAATGTTTCGTATGCTTATCGGCAAGGTAAAACAGTGTTGCATGATATTAATTTTCAAATTGAATCAGGGCAAACTGTCGCGTTAGTTGGGCACTCTGGAAGTGGAAAAACAACCATTTCGAGCTTAATCCCTCGATTTTATAACGTTAGTGCCGGACAAATTACACTCGATGGTGTGCCTATCTCGCAATTATCATTAACGTATTTGCGTGCGCAAATTGCATTAGTCAGCCAGCATGTCACGCTTTTTAATGATACGTTGGCAAATAACATTGCATATGGTCAATCCAATGTGAGTCGGGATGCAATTATGCATGCAGCACGATTGGCTTATGCAGATGAGTTTATTGAGCGTCTTCCTAATGGTTATGACACGCGCGTTGGTGAAAATGGCGTGTTGCTATCTGGCGGGCAACGTCAACGTATCGCGATTGCAAGAGCCATTTTGAAAGATGCGCCATTATTGATTCTGGACGAAGCAACATCAGCACTTGATACGGAATCAGAGCGGATGATTCAAATGGCTCTTGAAGAAGTGATGAAAAATAGAACAACATTAGTGATAGCTCATCGACTTTCAACCATCCAACGTGCGGATAACATCATTGTATTGCATGATGGTTCTGTCGTGGAGCAAGGTACGCATGCTCAGCTACTAAATCAACGTGGTCACTACGCGAAATTTTGTCAAACCCAGCAATTGGGTTCGTTATGGGTTGAAAATGAATTAGCATGAAGTCGTTCACGGCATTTACAACACGATTATGGTACGGTAAGCACCCGTTACGATGGCTGCTGTATCCGGCGGCGTGTGTTTTTCGCGCGATTGTTGCATGCCGACGTTTTTATTTGAGGCATTTTTGTCAACAAGCATGCCCAGTACCTATTATTGTTGTAGGAAACTTGACAGTTGGGGGGGTTGGTAAAACACCGTTAGTGATTGCACTAGCACAACATTTTCAAGCACGCGGGCTTCGTGTTGGTATTGTGAGTCGAGGTTATGGCGCAGGTCTCACTGATTTTCCGCATGAGGTTGTAAGTCATGATGTCGCCAATGACGTGGGTGATGAGCCTTTGCTTATCAAGCAAAAAACCAATGCCACGGTGGTGATTGCGCCAAAACGCATGGATGCGGTGGATTACTTATTAGCTCATCACCAGAGCCAAATTATTTTAAGTGATGACGGCTTACAGCATTATCGGATGGGGCGTGCGATTGAAATTGTTGTCATTGATGGGCAGAGAGGTTTAGGAAATCAGCTTTGTTTACCAGCAGGTCCCTTGCGTGAGGCGCCATCACGATTAAAAACCATTGATTTTGTGATTGTAAATTCAGGGCAATGGCCGAATGCGTATCGCATGGAGCTTGTGCCTGGAGAGCTTCAAGCATTAATGTCTGTTGACAATGGCTTAAAAATACCGCTGAACGTAGGTTTAGAGAGAAATGATCAACATACGCTAGATATATTACATCAGCCTGTGGCTGCTATGGCAGGTATTGGGCATCCGCAACGTTTTTTTGATACACTAACCGCGTTAAACATCGCGTACCGCTCTTATGTTTTCCCTGATCATCATCGATTTACGTTAAACGATATACCAACTTCCGAGCGTTGGGTCGTAATGACGGAGAAGGATGCTGTAAAATGTCGTGTGTTTGCAGCCGATAACATGTATTTTCTGCCGATTAATGCAACAGTGGAGCATGCTTTTTGGCATGCTTTATGGGATCATCCGTCTCTAAAAGGTTACCAATCATGATGTTCGATGGACGAAATAAAAATAACACGAAGCGCTCAGTCGCATGGTGGTTCGCCATGATGTTGATGTATCATGCTTCAAACGCAGCTTTACCATTATTATCTGACCAAGAGGCTTCACAAGCGTCTGTTTTGGACATGAAGCACTTTTTGCCAGCCGATACGTATTCAGCGCGCTGGATTTTTTCAGGCATTGTTTCCGATGAAAAAGGAGAGCAATACGGTTATTTTTTCCAAATGACGCGTGATGGTACGCTTTTTCATAGTTCTGCTGCATTGTTTGATGCGCAAACCAAGGCGGTTATTTTTCAAGATGAAGAACATGCGACACTTGAAGAGGCGACAGCCTATCATTGGCAAGTTGGGCATGCTTTTTTGCGATTTAATGCCATTAATGATAGTTGGGTTTTTGGGGTTAAAACAGCGGATAAAAAAGGATTTAATTTTAAAATCGACATGTTAAAACAACCAGAGTCTTCGCCTGCTGAAGAAGCGTTGCGCTCGGATGTTGCGGTTGTAGTGAGTCAAACAAATTCATTAAATGGGCATCTTCATTTAGATGACACACATGGCGAGCAATTTGTGACGGCAAAACATGCATGGTTTCGGCAAATTTCCATGACGACGTTGCAAGATGTTCCTCATCTAGTTAATGGTGTGCTTTGTCATTTTGATGATGATAGCGGTTTTTATGCCATTAATTTATCGGAAGAGGATGCGCTGCAGGGTGCGATGGCCGGTGGGTTTGATGCACAAGGATTAGCACTTCAGATGTCTCAATTTGTTCATGTGAAACAACTGCCTGAAGGCGCATGGGACATTCAGGTCCCCTCACCAAAACTACATTTGATGCTGTCAAATTATACATTACAACATCAAATGACTGCGGGATTTGTTTCAGGGCGTACGCCCGGATTTTGTTTATTAAGTCATGAAAACATCAGTGAAGCTGCGTCGGTGGTGGCAAATCTTAAACGCCATGATGCTTTAGGATAGTTAAACACGGTGTACTTTGATGAGCATGCCTGCTTGAGGGTGATCAAGGTAATACGTGACACCAGGTTTTAAGCGTTGTTTTTGCGCAAAAACAAATGATGCTGCGCGATGATCAACATTGGAAAATCGTAATGTTGTATCTAATAAGTAGTAATTGCTTTGTCGAACACGAAGCATGCCATTGACAATCCAACCACGATTAGTCTGTGTTGAAAGCTCAACAGGTCGTTGGCTGTTACTTGGTTGAAGCCAGGTGTAATGAAATAATGTTTGATAATGTGACTGCTGATTTAAGCGATTCCATGCACTCTGCAATGATGAATAAGACGTTGGCAAGAGTTGGTATACACCAGAACCACCTGTCTCCTTTGATTTTAATCCAATGGCGGATGTAGATGCGCTATAAGTTTGAGGTGCTGATTCAAGTTGATCTTTCGGTGCATAAGCGTGTGTAAATACAATAAGGTCGACTTGATAAAGCGCATGTGTTGATTGCGTCATCCCTTGTAAAGAAAAAAACAAGAGCGATAGTGTGAGAAAAACGCGTGGCATCGAAGAGCTCATTATGATAAAAGTAACTATTATAGCCCGATTGCACAGAGTGTGACAAATCTGTAAGGCAGTAAGCAAAGAAGGATAATATCATGAGTCAATTTAAAATCATCAATGCCATGATGATGATTGTGAGCACGTGTATTGGGATGGGTATATTAGGGTTACCGATTGTTACAAGCCATAGTGGATTTATTCCAACGCTGATTTCATTTTGTGTGTCATGGGTTTTTATGACGCTGTCTGCTTCTTATATTCTCGAGGTTAAAATGATTGTTCAAGGCTCATTTAGTCTTGCGAGCATGATTAAGTTAACGTTGGGAAAATACGGTCATCTTTTTTCTTCTATTATTATTTTTTTATTGCTTTATGCGTTGTTATCAACCTATTTAATGGCGGGTGTTGCGTGGACAAAAATTCTTGTTCCATCATGTCATGCTCAATCAAATGTGTTGATTTCAATTTTGTTTATTGTTTTCTTTGCATTAATCATTCTTTGTAAAGAACGATTTTTATATAACATTAATAATGCATTGGGCATTGGGGTGTTTGGTGCGTTTATTGCTATGATTGTTGTCAGTTTAACACCCTCTCAACCCGATTTTATCAGTCATATTTCATTTGCAGAAACATTGCCATCGTTGCCATTATTACTCACAACGTTTGGTTTTAGCATTGTAGTGCCTGCGGTCGTGGAGTATTTAAACTACGATAAAACATCATCCAAAT
Organism: Legionellales bacterium; assembly: GCA_020050955.1. Lineage (GTDB taxonomy): Bacteria > Pseudomonadota > Gammaproteobacteria > Legionellales > Legionellaceae > JAGVJT01. Next base: position 4,628 of record JAGVJT010000172.1, read on the forward strand.
GGGCCATTGTGGGCGGCAGTGCTGTGTCGCTTGGCGCTTACATCATTTGGGAGTGGGTGACGTTAGGTAATATTCCGTTTCGAGGTCCTGGTAGTTTTGAAATGCTAAAACAAGCAGGTGATAACGGCACGGGCGTGATTGTGGCGTTAGCGTCATCAATTGGGAGTCATTGGATGATTTTAGCGGGGAAATTATTCGCCGTTTTTATTATCATCACCTCATTTATTGGCGTTTCGTTAGCACTCTTACATTTTCTTGCGGATATTTTACGCTTGCAACCGGTGGGGAAAAATCGAGGCTATTTAACTGTCATTATGTATATTCCACCGCTTTTAATCACTAATTTTTATCCTAATGCATTTGTGCAATTGTTAAGTTTTGCGGGTTTATTTGTTGCTCTTTTATTAGGTTTATTCCCGGCCATGATGGTTTTTAAAATGAAGCGAATGCATCAATATACCGTGTCTCATTCGATGATTTGCAGTCATGCGGTGTTA
>JAGVJT010000075.1 GCA_020050955.1 Legionellales bacterium
AATACTATCTTGAATACGAGCACGCATTGCTTGCCAATCATCAACCACAACATGCGTGTCATGCAGGATATGTTCAAGATTGCGTTGCAATTGCTCTAGCACCATTGGTGATGTTTGTCTGTCAATCTCCATTAAAATAGGCGCTTCAACCATCATGTCAGGGACCATTTCACCTCGTCGAGAGAAAATAGTACTGACCGTATTGGCTGCATTTCGTGCTAACCGAATCCCGCCCATATGAATAATGAGATGTGATGACAATCCCATTCTCGACATCAGCATGCGCATTGAATCCACTAAGAATGGCGCATCATTGGTAATCACTTCAATAACCGTGTGAGATGTCTGCCAACCATCGCGTTTTACATCAGGATTATAAATATGAATTTTTGTTTCGTGTGATTCTCGATGATAAATCGTTGACCAAAAATGAAGTGCTGCCCCGCAAAGGTTGTCGATGGTCCATAGTTGCAAATCATCAAGCGCCACCGTACCAAAAAACTGACGAACAAATTCGGCACACAAAGAATATTGTTCTTTACTAATCAGCGTTTTTACCTGTTTCACGACCGCATCAATGATCTGATCTTTACCTTCTTCAAATTTGTGAGACATTATTTACCCAATCCATAACATGACTAACCTTATAATATACCGATTATATCCTTTCTGCACGGCCATGCCAGATTATTAAATAAAATCGATGAAACGAATGCCATGCCTATGTTATGATGGCAAAAATTTGTTAATAAATATGATTAAATTTGAGAAACATGATGTCATTTTATACTAAACTAACCATAGCGTTATCTTTAAGCGTTTGTACACTTACAAGCTCATTTGCCGCAACTTTCCCAAGAGGCTGTGAAGTGAGTGGTTTTGGATTTCAAGACCCTTATGTAACATTGAATGATACAGGTGATCAAACGCTCTTTTTTATTCAAAATAGATCAAACCTATCAATAGAGCTCGAGCGCGTTGTCACTGAAGAAGCCTTCATGAGTCCCAAACTTCAAACAAAGCTTGGCGCAGGTCTTTGGGCAGCTTTCGCATCGGACGTTAGTAACACACATTTTCAATGCCTTACGCGTGGCGAAGATAATGTCGCTGTCTCATTAAAGTGTGCTGATCTCATCGAAATCTGCCAATATCCACGGGTTAAGTTTGCACTAAGCAACATGGGTAGTTACTGGGTATCAACCAACAAGCCACAATCACAAGTTATCAAAGATGCAACAGATAAAGGTATTTATTTAAAATGGTAATCGTGCGTTAGCTTATTTGATAAAGGACAATGAACAATGGTTAAAACGCTTTCATCAATGCTTCCTTTAGGTACACAAGCACCGGATTTTTCTTTGCCAGATGTCACCACAGGAAAGCACATCAACTTACATAAAACGCAAACAACAGAACCTCGCTTAGCAACTGTTGTTTTGTTTATCTGCAACCATTGTCCTTACGTCAAACATGTAAATCATGAATTAAAACGTCTTGCCGATGATTACATTCCTCAACAAGTTCGTTTCATTGCCATTAACTCAAACAACATCGATGATTATCCCGACGATGCACCAGAACACATGAAAAAAATAGCAGCTGAACATGGCTACCCCTTCCCTTATGTTTTTGATGAAACACAAGAAGTAGCAAAGGCGTATCAAGCCGCTTGCACGCCTGATTTTTTTGTTTTTGATGAAACACTACAACTTATTTATCGAGGTCAATTAGATGACTCTCGACCAGGCAATGGATTAGCCACTACCGGGCATTCGATTCGCACTGCGCTTAACCATGTCATTCAAAAAACACCGCTCACCGAAGCACAGAAGCCGAGTATGGGTTGTAATATTAAGTGGAAGAAATAAGTAATTTCTTCTTGTATCATTTCGTGCTGCACCATGGAGATCCCCTACAGCTACGCTGTTCGAGATGAGGTGGAAAGCACTATTCAGTGTGACGCAAACAAACACCTTTACCGTACGTCACCACACGTCATCATCCGCCACCATACGTCATCCCGAATAGCGAGGGATCTCCTCGCTATAGCATGATACTGCATCAATATTATCGCAGCTACACTAACGAAGCTTGTCACTGCAGAAAAACCCCTAGCAGCGCTTGGGATAACGCAATACTAATAAACAGATAAATACATTGACACATGAGGTCAAATAAAGTACAATTGTTTTGTTTTTGTGCTAGAATAGTCATTATTGCATCATTTTTGGAGCAAGACCATGCGCTTATCTGCATTTAATGTTGACGAAGCATTACGTCAAAAAACAGTTGCTTTTCTCATCGAGAATGCATCATTCGCGGCCATTCGACCTCATGTTTTATCCAAAGCCCCCATCACTACTTTTATCGACTCGCTAAAATCATCATTTTCCATCATGCATAACCAAGATAAAGAAGAAAAACAAAGCGAACTCGAAGATCAAGCTAAACGACGACAAATTGAAGAAGATATCACCGAAGAAGCTCATGATCTTCGCGAAGAAGGCCATGATCAAAGCGAGCGTAACATCCTTATCGCAAGACAAAGCGAATTACGCCAACGCATCACCGTTCTTGACATCAACATTGCAGCGAATCAAGTTCGATTAACCGTCTTAAACACTCAACAACACCACCATCATCATGGTCACCGTCACGATCATCAGCCAGAAAGGGACGTCAATATTTCTCTAGAAAAAGGACACATCAGACAAGCAATACTCAATGAAGAATTAATGCGCTCAGATTTAGTAAGCAAACTTCACAATGTTACACATGAGCTTGAACAAAAACTTCCTCAAAGAAACACCAATCGACGTCTACGTGGTGAAGCACGCGCGGCACGAAAACAGGCAAGCAGAATGCCTGATCCTTATCTCGCACAATTATCAGATAAAAACCGTCAAAAATTACAAACCGAAATACATGCTACTTTTCAACGACTCGATCAACAACGACGACAATTGATCACAGAGAGCGAGAAAAAAGCGCATAGTATTTATTTGTCCGTTCTTATTGAACAACTCCCCGCTATCAGTCTCACTGAACCAGAACGATTGGCATTACGCAATATGGCACGTCTGATGCAGCAACATCTGATTGAAAAAGAACATGAAGAACGTGCTCGCGCGACACTTCGTGATGCAACAGCTACCTTACAACAAACTCAGCGAACGCTACACACAAAACAACAGACGCTTGAACGTGAGCACGCCGCCAAAGGCAGCTTTGAATCTCAAAATAAGGACTTGGAGCAAAAAAATATTATTCTTCAAAAGAGGTTAGATAACCAAACGTTACCATTTTGGGCCTCTTTAATCATTGGTATCATCACGCTCGCAGGTATTGCTGGATTCTTTTTCGCCATTCCAATTGCCATTCCTATCGTTGCAGTGGTCGTTTCTGTCATTGCTTTTGGTGTCACAGGCTTCTCTTCTTATATTTCGTCAAATTTGAAAGAAGAAATCGCTCAAAATCATCAAATCATTCAAGACAATCAACATTTGATGGCCACAGAGTCTGTCGAAATACCCCAATTACAAAGTGACATCTCACATAAACA
>JAGVJT010000219.1 GCA_020050955.1 Legionellales bacterium
CAACTTAACTCGACTGTTTTGTCTGCGAGATCCGTGAATACTGTAGATAAGCCACAGCACGTCAGCATTTTTGAGTCATTGTTAACACCTCTTAAAATAGTTATTTTTATTTTTATGCTATGCTTATTTCGGGAAACACAATCATCACAGGGAGAAACATCGTGAATCGATTTTACACAGTAGCTAATACTTTGGTATTAAGCATGTTAATCAGTGGTATTGTGATGGCAGGCAACCCCTGCATGCCTATCGCGCAAGCATGCATGCAAGAAGGTTATGTAAAAGGTGAAAATCAAACTGGTAAAGGGCTTATAGAGGATTGTGTTAAACCCGTTGTTGAACATCAAAAGACATTAGCTAAGAGTTCATTTACAGATGATCAACTTAACCAATGTAAAAGCATAATGGAACAAAAAATGCAGCAGCAACCACAACAACCACCGCAACAATAGTACTTGAATCAGAGTAACACACTGTTAAGTAATGTTACTCTGGTTTTAATGTTGTATTCGAAGATGTATTTTTCTCATCATGCCCATTACCCTCTTTATCAAGCTTCTTAGCGTGTTCAATAAAATTAGGCACAAGTGTTGATAACCAACGCACTAATGGGTCAAATTGAGCATACAAAACAGATTGTTGAGCATAATTTTCTTTACTTAGCGATGTCATGTTAATGACAACAATCACTAACGCAACGATAAAAACACCCCGCACAAAGCCAAAGATCATTCCTAATAAACGGTCAGTACCACTTAATCCTGTACGATGTAACACAAAACTAAACAGCGCATTGATAATAGCCCCTATCAGTAATGTGGCTAATAAAATTAAAATAAAACTCGCAGCAGTGCGTATGGTTGTATCGTCAATATACGGTTTTAAGTGAGGAGCCAATGTACTTGAGTATTCAAATCCAAGCCAAATAGCAATCACCCAAACAAATAATGCGATTAACTCTTTAACAAAGCCACGAAAAAGACCTGTCAACACAGACAATCCTACCACCGCAATAATGGTGTAATCCACCGCATGTAAAATCATCATTAACTCACTTCTGTTTTAACAATAAACCCTTGAAGCTGCATGTTATCTGCTAATTTTTTCTGCAGCAACTGTGCATCATCACGCTTTGCAACCTGCCCAACAACCACTTTATAAACATCACCTTGTTTGCTGGCTATTTTTGTATAGCTTGCTTGATAACCTTTGCTCTTTAAGCGTGTTACTAACAATTCTGCATTATGTTGTTGATTAAACGATGCAAGTTGTACAACATACGCTTCGCTTTTCACAAGCTTAGGTTGCAATGCGATTGATTTTGTCGCAGCAGATACAGGCAATGATTGCGTTGATAAAGGGATTACTTTCGTTGCAACATGCAACGATGAAGAAGATGACACTCGATTTAACGATGGCGCCACCACGTCATTTTTTGCTAGTTGTGTTGAAGCTACATTCGTATTAACTACAGGAACATCCACACGTGCAACTTTGACGGTATTAAAAACAGCTTTTTCTTGCGCAACAGCAACATCAGGCAAAATAGGCTTTGGTGGTAGTTTGACCGAAACATTAATGTTTTCACTCAACCGTTGATTTGATTTTTTAATCATGGCAGGGACAAAAATAATTGCGATCGCAATAATCACAACAACACCTGTTAATCGATGTTTTACACGCTCATCCATCATCAAGTCTACTAATTTCATTATTCCTCCTGAAGTTCCATCTGCTGAATCACCGCACCGACTGTTAAAAATGAACCATATACCACCACACAATCTCCAGGTTTTGCTGCTAACATAGCCTCTTGATAAGCAACTCTAGGGTTAGGATAACATGGGCGCCATGTCGCGTGAGCCATCATAAACGCTTCTTGCAGTAATGATTCATTCGAAGCACGTCCCCCATCAAGCAACGCAGGATACCACTTTGTTACGAAAGGTTGCATGGGTTTAATTAAACCGGAAAGATCTTTATCTTTCAAGCCAGAAAAAACCGCATGAATACATCCAGTCGAAACATAATTTTTCATGTAATCCGCAAGTAACGCAACCGATTGTGGATTATGAGCAACATCTAAAACAACTGTCACCGGACCATCAATGCGCTGCTGCCTACCTTGGATACTCATCATCTTCATCGCTGCTGCAAGTGCTTGTTCAACAACAGGTAATCTCTCATTTAGCTGTGCCACGGCAATGACCGCACTCGCAGCAGCTTTTAAGCTTAAGGATGGCTTGGGAAGGTGCCACACATAATCGTGTGATGATACCACAAACTCACCATCAACTAAACTAAAAGTGTATTTTTCACCCAATTTAATCAATAGAATTTGGTGTTCTTCAGCATAGCTTATGACCGTATTTGGCGGATTTGTATCCGCATAAATTGCCGGTTTTTTTGTACGAAAAATACCTGCTTTTTCATAACCAATCGCTTCCCGCGTTTCGCCTAACCATGCTTGATGATCAAGGTCTACTGTTGAAATAATCGACAAATCAGCATCAATGAGGTTCGTTGCATCCAGACGCCCCCCCATTCCGACTTCAAGTAAAATAACGTCCGGAGCATTCTCACGAAAAAGCCAAAAGGCCGCCAACGTCGTCATTTCAAAATACGTTAAATCCTGACTTTCAGGGATAGCATGAATGACTTCAAATGCCGCACACAATGCTTCATCTGAAACAAGCACTTGATTCATGCGAATGCGTTCGTTAAAAACAACTAAATGAGGTGAGGTGTAAGCTGCAACACGATACCCTGCGGTATGATAAATAGCTTCTAATGCAGCAATGGTTGACCCCTTACCATTTGTGCCTGCAACAGTGATGACAACTGCATCAAACGATGTCACATCTAAGCGCGTCGCAACCTTTCGAACGCGCTCTAACCCGAGCTGAATCGTCTCTTGGTGACGATGCTCAAAATAATCCAACCACTCCGATAACGTGCGTTTATGATGCATCAGCTTGTTCATAAGCATTTTCATGTTGATTCATGAGTTTTGACACAATGCTTGCAATCTCACCTCGCAACATTTTACGCTCAAGAATCATGTCAATGTGTCCATGTTCAAGTAAAAATTCACTGCGTTGAAATCCATCTGGTAATGTTTGACGAACTGTTTGTTCGATAACACGAGGACCTGCAAACCCAATCAATGCGTTTGGTTCAGCAATAATGATATCACCAAGGCTTGCAAAGCTTGCAGACACCCCACCCATGGTAGGATTAGTCAACACAACAATAAAGGGTAAATTAGCGGCTGCAAATTTTGCAAGAACGGCCGATGTTTTTGCCATTTGCATCAATGAAAATAATCCTTCTTGCATGCGCGCACCACCACTGGCTGTAAAACAAATGTAAGGACATTTTTCAGCTAAAGCAGTATTTACGCCACGCACAAATTTTTCACCAAGCGTCGCTCCCATGGAACCACCCATGAATTTAAATTCAAATGCACTTGCAACAACAGGTAATTGATTTAAGGTCCCTTTCATCACAATCAATGCTTCGCGCTCACCAGTTGATTTTTGAGCAATAATAATGCGATCTTTATATTTTTTAGAGTCACGAAATTTTAAGCGATCAATAGGCTCTAATTCAGCAGCGATTTCAACACCACTTGATTGATCTAAAAAATGATCTAATCTATCGCGCGCAGAAAGCCGATGATGATGATTGCACTTAAAGCAAACGGATAAGTTTTTTTCTAACTCTGCGCGATACAAAATATCACTACAACCTTCGCATTTAACCCATAGTCCTTCAGGAACACCTTTTTTTTGCGCTGTCTCTGTTCGAACTTTCGAAGGCAATAATTTTTTAAACCAACTCATAATCTATCATCCACTTATGTCATGCGCGTATTATACCTTGAGTGCAGCATTCTGCTATCAAGTTTTTTATAAAATAGCCGTTAACAACACTAACATATCATCTTTTGTGTTGCGAATACTCTATGAAACAATGGCTTTTTTTATTCGCTTTTATGATTGGCATTCATCACCAAATCTGGGCTAAACCACGTTTTGGTGAGCAATTATGCCATCGCTCTGACTATTATTGCATTCAAATTAAACCTGGCGACACGTGGGATAGTTTATTTCCCGAAGCCGAAACACAAGACATTGTTAGACGCGTCAATCGTATGAACATACCTCTTCGAGAAGGCATGACCATTGCCATTCCTCAACATGTCGAACAGCTTACTATCTATGATGTTTCACCCTTCCCTCGCTATATTAATGCCACAAGCGAAAAAACTATTTTTGTAAATCAAGACGAATTGGCATGGGGTGCTTACGATGAGCAAGGCGAACTCATATGGTGGGGTCCAATTTCATCAGGTTCTGGCATGTGTGCGAACATTGAAGGGCATTGTGAAACCTTAACAGGTGAATTCAGAATCATTCGCAAACAAGATATTGATTGCATTTCCACAGTGTTTCCTCAACACGCTGATGGTACAGGTGGCGGCGCAGAGATGCCTTATTGCATGCATTTTTTCCGTGGTTACGCCTTACATGGCAGTGATTCTGTCCCTGGTTATCGTG
>JAGVJT010000027.1 GCA_020050955.1 Legionellales bacterium
GCCAATATACGCCTGCACCCGTGAACGGCATTTGACCAATCTTCATAACTATCAGATTTTAAATTGTTATACACAGCTGTAAGTTTTGGGATGGTGTCAGGCAATAAACCACCAATTAAGGTATCAACTTTGATCCGTGTTCTTGAAAAAATGTCTTGCGATATTTCAGAGTATTTCAGTTCCATGTCTTTATCGAGGACGTATTTATAAACAAAAGCCTTAGTGCGGCTCAGTATGTTAGTGTTTTGAAATATTCTTACCGAAATTCGCTCACGCTCCATTTTATTGGTGGGGGCATGTACGAAATGATTTGGATTTGCGGATGAAATAGAAATTGGCGGGTCAGTCGCTAATGCCAATCTTATTTTGTCATTTTCGATTTGAGACGCTAATAAACCAACAGAACTACAATTTACGGATTTATCTATGTTATTTTCTTTTTTTATTTGGCTTTCTCGCCCTGCAGCCACAGCTAAGCTATAGATTTCGGGTGGAAGCCCATCTGAGTTTGTAGGATACCCAGATACTTCATATTGCATGAATTTTTGCATTTCATAATCATTAAGAAGCCTACATAAACGAAACACTTTATAATAAATGTTTTCGATCGGCATTCTACTTAATTCAAAATCATTGATGATATCTTGAGAAAGCTCTGATACTTCTTTCAGTGCTAATGCTGAAACTTCTATTTTACTCACGAAGTGTACCCCAAAGTGTACCCCGAGATGTTAGTTGTAATTTTGATTTTAACTAGAAGCCATATGGGATATGGCTCCCCGGACAAGACTCGAACTTGTGACCTAATGATTAACAGTCATCCGCTCTACCGACTGAGCTACCGGGGAATGAAGCGGATATTAATGACATTTTTTGGGTTGGTCAAGCGTTATGTGTGAAAAAACTCAATGAAGTGTGTTTGCGGCTTATGGGTAACTGTGGGATAATTTTTTCCTCGCAGATTTTCATACAGGTGACCTGATGGCAATAACAACGGAAAATAATAAACAAAAGGCCTTAAGTGCAGCGTTAGTACAGATTGAACGACAATTTGGAAAAGGTTCTGTGATGCGCATGGGAGACGGTACGATGCTTCCTGACGTTGAGGCAATTTCCACAGGCTCACTTGGATTAGACATCGCCCTTGGTATTGGTGGTTTACCGAAGGGACGTATTGTTGAGATTTACGGCCCAGAATCATCTGGTAAAACAACCTTAACGCTGCAAGTCATCGCGGAATGTCAAAAAATGGGTGGTACCGCGGCGTTTATTGATGCAGAACACGCACTTGACCCAAGCTATGCTGAAAAACTTGGCGTGAACCTTGACGAACTTTTGGTCTCACAGCCGGACACTGGCGAGCAAGCACTTGAAATTACCGACATGTTGGTACGCTCTGCAGCAGTCGATGTTGTGATCATTGACTCGGTTGCAGCGTTGACACCGAAAGCTGAAATTGAAGGCGACATGGGGGACTCTCATGTTGGTTTACAAGCACGATTAATGTCGCATGCTTTGCGTAAATTAACGGCAAATATTAAACGCTCTAATACTCTGGTAATTTTCATTAACCAAATTCGAATGAAAATTGGTGTGATGTTTGGAAGTCCTGAAACCACGACAGGTGGAAACGCGCTGAAGTTTTACGCGTCTGTACGTTTAGATATTCGCCGCATTGGTGCAATTAAAAAAGGCGAAGATATTTTAGGTAATGAAACACGCGTGAAAGTGGTTAAGAATAAAGTCGCACCACCATTTCGAACGGCTGAATTTGATATTTTATACAACGAAGGTATTTCACGCGAAAGTGAAATCATTAACCTAGCAACACAGCTTAATTTGATTGAAAAAGCCGGTGCTTGGTATAGCTATCAGCAAGAAAAAATTGGCCAAGGGAAAGAAAACGTTCGGCTTTATTTGAAAGAAAATAAACCTTTTGCTGAACAACTTGAACAACAAATCAGAGAAGCCTTTTTAGAGAAAAAAGCCGCTTCGTCATCATCGCTTGCATTGTCGATGCAAGATGCTGAAGAAGAATTTGTTGAAGAGTAATTACGAGATATCCGCATGAAAAGTTCAGAAATAAGACAAGCTTTTTTAGATTATTTTGCAAAGCGCGATCATCAAATTGTGCCATCGAGCTCATTGATTCCGAATAACGATCCAACGTTGTTATTCACTAATGCAGGGATGGTGCAATTTAAAGAAACGTTTTTAGGATTAGAGCCTCGCGGTTATGTGCGCGCCGCGAGTGCGCAACGCTGTGTTCGTGCGGGTGGCAAACACAATGATCTTGAAAACGTTGGTTATACGGCACGCCATCACACCTTTTTTGAAATGCTTGGAAATTTTAGTTTTGGCGATTACTTTAAACGCGAAGCGATTCAGGCTGCTTGGACATTTTTAACCGATGTTTTAGGCCTTCCTCCTGAACGGCTTTGGGTGACTGTCTACAAAGATGACGATGAAGCGGCCGATATTTGGCTTAATGAGATGGGCGTTTCAGCGCAGCGCTTTTCACGATGTGATGAAAAAGATAATTTCTGGTCTATGGGAGACACCGGACCTTGCGGACCTTGTTCTGAAATTTTCTATGATCACGGTGAGTCAATTCCAGGAGGTCCTCCTGGTTCGCCTGATGCGGATGGTGATCGCTACATTGAGATTTGGAACCTCGTGTTCATGCAGTTTAACCGCGATAAAACGGGAACATTACATCCCTTACCACAGCCTTCAGTCGACACCGGCATGGGCTTGGAGCGCATTACCGCAGTGATTCAACATGTGCATAATAACTATCATATTGATAGTTTCGCTTACCTTATCAAAGCCATTGCGACCTTTTTGCCTGAAAAAAATGCCGTGGACATTGAACATCCATCACTCAAAGTGATTGCGGACCATATTCGTGCTTGTTCGTTCTTAATTCTTGACGGTGTTGTGCCGAGCAATGAAGGACGAGGCTATGTGTTACGACGAATTATTCGTCGTGCAGTACGTCACGGGCATCATTTAGGGTTTCCAGTACCATTCTTCTCATGCTTGGTTGCATCATTAGTGGATGTGATGAGTGATGCGTATCCTGCATTAAAATCCATGCAATCGCACATCGAGCGTTTACTCGAGCAAGAAGAGCAGCAGTTTGCACGCACGTTAGAGCAAGGATTACGATTATTAAACGATGCTATCAATGCTTTAACGAGTCGTGTGATCCCGGGGGATGTGGCTTTTAAATTGTATGATACCTATGGTTTTCCTGTTGATTTAACCGCCGATATTGCGCGAGAAAAAGACCTTACCATTGACATGGATGCGTTTGATGCGTGCATGCAGCATCAACGACAACGCTCACAATCGGCGAGTACCTTTCGTGAAGATTATGCTGCAACCACTGACTTACTTGCACATATTTCGCGTTTTGAAGGGTATACGCAAAATGAACACGAGAGTAGCGTGATTGCGCTGATTCGCGATGGAAAAGATGTTGATCAGATTTTTGCAGGCGAAAAAGCATCAGTTGTTTTAAATGTCACGCCCTTTTATGCGGAGAGCGGTGGGCAAGTCGGTGATTCTGGCTTTATTCGTATCTTGTCAAAAGATGTAATTTTTCGTGTGGATGATACACAACGAATTGGACAAGCTATTGTTCATCAGGGTGAATTACTCACCGGTGAATTACAACGAGATGCGCATGTTAGCGCGTCGATTGATACGAAACGCCGTGCGGCTATTCGATTAAATCATACCGCAACGCATTTATTGCATGCTGCGTTGAAACGAATCTTAGGTGCGCATGTGCAACAAAAAGGTTCTCTTGTGAATGCTGAGCGTGCACGATTTGATTTTTCTCATCCAGAAGCGTTAACTGCAGTGCAATTAGGACAGATTGAAACACTCGTAAATGAAAAAATTCGCGAAAATACATCCGTAGAAACACACGAAATGTCGATGGATGATGCTAGTAAAAGCGGTGCTACTGCATTGTTTGGCGAGAAATATGGTGATGTTGTTCGTGTGTTATCGATGGGTGAGTTTTCCAAAGAGCTTTGTGGCGGCACGCATGCAACGCGCACGGGTGACATTGGTGTATTTAAAATTATCGCCGAATATGGTGTTGCAAGTGGTGTACGACGCATTGAGATGGTGACAGGTGCGCATGCACTGCAATGGTTAAATCAGCAGCTACACGCACTCGAGAGTATAGCATTGCAGCTTAAAACGAATGTTCATGATGCCCCGGTGAAACTTGAGCAATGTCTTCTTGATGCGAAACATCAAGAAAAACTACTCTTGCAAGCACAACGTGCGTTGACAATGCAATCTGGTGCCTCATTGCTTGATGATGTTCAAGTTATTAATAACGTTAATGTTTTAGTGAAACAATTACCTGATGTAGATGCCGCATCATTACGCGAGCTTCTGGATGATTTAAAATCACGTTTAGAGCGTGCAGTGATTGTTTTAGTGGGTGTTTCTCAAGATAAAATGCATGTGGTTGCAGGGGTAAGTAAAAGTCTTGTTGGTCATGTCCCCTCGGCGGCAATGTTTGTACGTCATTTATGTGGAAAAGGTGGCGGACGAGAGGATATGGCACAAGGTGGTGGTGCATTACCTGATGACTTAGATGCGAGAATAGAGCACATCATTGCATTGATACGAAACGAAAAGCCCGTTGACATTGTATGATGTTATGATTGATTATAAATAAATCAACATTGGGCGTGATATGAAAATGTTCATGCTCAGTATTTTTAAACATAACGATGATGCGTTGTCTGTAGAGTAAATCTATCACGTTTTTAAGGAGAAAATCGTGGATGCGTTGGCTGCTCGAAGCAATTTAGATCAACAAACCAAAGAAGCGTTGATCAAAGCACATGCATTGATGATCAAGCGCATTGCTTATCATTTGCTTGGTCGCTTACCGCGTTCCATTCAACTGGATGATTTAATGCAAGCTGGTATGGAAGGCTTATTAGAGGCTGCGATGCATTATGATGAAACCAAAGGTGCTTCTTTTGAAACGTACGCAGGTATTCGCATCCGTGGTCATATGTTAGATGAAGTTCGTCGAAATGACTGGGTTCCGCGTTCAGTGTATCGTCATGCTCGCATGATTTCAGCCGCCGTGAAACAGGTTGAAAATCGATTAAACCGGGAAGCAAAAGATCATGAAATTGCAACGGAATTGGGTGTGAGTTTGGAGGAGTATCATTTGATGCTTAATGACTCCAATGGTGCACATTTATACGGTTTTGACGATGTTGGTGTCACTGACGATTTATTGCAAGATGATGGAGATGATCACTCAATGGAGCCTCAAGCAAATGCGCTTCGTGATGATATGAAACAACATCTCTCTGAAGTTATTGCCGGATTACCAAGAAACGAGCGGTTGGTGTTGTCGCTTTATTATGAGCATGAACTCAATTTAAAAGAAATTGGGGATATTTTAGGTGTCACTGAATCGCGTGTTTCACAAATTCATAGCCAAGCAACGCATCGTATTAAAGCGCGCTTACGAGATGTTTAGTTTTAAAGTTTGAGGTAGACTTTCTTATGGTCCATGAGCATGAGCACAAGAAACCATAGCAATGTATAGCTTAATGCATAGAGTAGTGACGCGTTATGAGACGATGCCCATCCAAATAGCATGTCAGTGAGATAAGGTCGTAATCCCACCGTTTCGCCGCTTGATAATGAATAAGTGAACATGGCTTGTATTTTTAAGAAAAAAACATGCAAAATGTAAGCCGCTAATGCATTCATACCGAAAATTTCAAAAAATCGTGTACACGAGTGATAGTGCTTAATGTCTGTTACCCAAAAGCATCCAGCAAGCGTTTGCAAGGCAAGCCCGCCTGTCCATAGCACGTAACTACTGCTCCAAAGTGTTTTATTGATTGGAAAAATCAATCCCCAAGCGGCTGCGATAATCAGCATGATGCTTCCGGTAATGAATAATGTTTTAGCCGTTAATAAAGAAGGGCGTGTTGAACGCATTAACCAGATGGCGGTAAGGTTACCGATTAAGGCTGTTGAAAAAGAAGGGATGGTACTTAATAGCCCTTCGGGGTCAAATGTTTTTCCATACAAATGCGCGGATGAAAAAAGTAAGCGATCAATGCTTGCTGCGATATTATTATCTGCTGTGTAATGAGGAGTGGACAATTGTGTGATGCATAACCAATAGCCGATAAGAATGGCGATGGTTGTAATGATTTGCGTGCGAGCCGTTGTTGTTAAAAACATCGTGGCGGTGAAAAAGTAACAAACAGCGATGCGTTGTAAAACACCAAATACGCGGAGTGTTTCGAAATCAAAATGTCGAGGAAATGCATTGAGTAGTAAACCAATGAGAAAAATAAGCAGGGCTCGTTTCGTAATTTTTAGTAAGATCGCCACGTGAGAATGCCCCTTATCAAGGGCTTTGGTTAAACTGAACACCGATGACAGGCCAACGATAAAAATGAAAAAAGGAAAAACAACGTCAGCTAGCGTGCAACCATTCCATACCGAATGATCCAGGTAAGCATAAGAGGTGTTATTACCCGGGCTATTCACCAAAATCATGATGGCAATGGTTAATCCGCGAAAAACATCAAGAGCACGTAAGCGATTAGTCGAGGTCATTTTAATTAAAAATAGTCCTTTTAGTTCAAAAATTGTAACATAGTGTGTTTTGATGCTCAAGAAAATTCAGTTGCATGTTCCACGTCATCTTTAGTTGTGCTCGAAAAGACGCGGGTAGTTTATCTGGCGCACATCATTCTTCATCGTTAAACACGATTATGATCGTTTGTTAATAAGTCAAGGTTGTTTTATTTGATATAATATGTTCTTTTTGTTATCATGTAGTTCAGTTTTAAAGGAGATAGATGTGAAATTTTTCATAAAGCTCATGATCATGTTAGGCATCCTTCAGTGCGGTTTTTCTCAAGCCACAACAACGCTTGAATCGGACGTTTCGCTTCGTGAGAAAATCGGTCAAATGCTTATCATGGGGTTTGAAGGAAAAACGATTACGAATGACTCCTCTATTGTGCATGATATTCAACAACACCATATTGGTGGTGTTATTTTGTTTGATTATAATTACCAGACGAAAAAATTTGATAAAAACATTGAAAATCCTGCACAAGTATTAACATTAAATACAATGTTACAAGAAGCAAATGCTAAAGCGGCGTCGACCCACCAAGCAGCATTACCTCTTCTTATTTCCGTCGATTATGAAGGCGGGCAGGTGAATCGTCTGAAAGAGTCTTATGGTTTTCCAAAGACCGCGAAAGCGTCCGAGGTTGGATTGATGTCGTTTGACGATGCTAATGGGCTCGCGCATGACATGGCGTCAACACTTACGCAACATGGATTTAATTTAAATTTTGCACCTGTCCTTGATGTGAATGTTAATCCTGATAACCCTATCATGGGTAAATTGGGTCGCAGTTTTTCAGACGATCCTCGCCATGTTGCGGATTATGCCAATATTTATGCAAGTCATTTTTTATCTCAAAAAGTGCAATGCGCGTACAAGCATTTTCCAGGTCATGGTAGCTCCACGTCTGATTCACATCTAGGATTTGTGGATGTGTCTGATACCTGGTTGTCTTATGAATTAGATCCGTATCGTGATTTGTTAAATACCGAAACCTCATGCGGTATGGTCATGACGGCACATATTGTCAATCGACAGCTTGACGATTCAAATTTACCAGCAACATTGTCACATAAAATATTAACAGGCATGTTGCGAGAACAGCTGCATTTTGATGGTGTGATTATTAGTGATGACATGCAAATGAAAGCTATTAGTGAGCATTATGGATTAGAACAAGCGTTAACGCTTGCGATAAATGCAGGGGTTGATATGTTTATTTTCGGCAATCAATTATCAGAAAAACCGCAGAATGTTCATGAAATTGTTACTATTATCGAAGAAAATGTACGTGCAGGGAAGATTGCAGAATCACGAATTAATGATGCTTACCGTCATATCGTGCAGTTAAAGCAATCACTTTTGCATGCCAAATAATTAGATTATTTGGCCTGTTATTCACTTACGTGTAGAATGTAGCGTTTCTTCATTAAGTATTATCATAGGTGATGGATGTTGGAAGTAAACCAAATCAACCTGATGTTAGATGATCTAGCGTTACGTGTTACCGCGTTGAAGGGTTTTTTGGATCTTGAGCAAAAAACAGAACGCCTTGAAGAGGTTGTGCTTGAATTGGAATCACCGATGATCTGGGAAAATCCAGAGCATGCACAAGCATTAGGCCGTGAGCGCGCGCAATTAGAATCAGTGGTAACGTTGCTGCATTCATTGGAGCAGGGTATTGTAGATGGTCGTGAGCTATTTGAAATGGCTCGAGAAGAGCATGACGACCAGGCAATTCATGATCTCGCGCAAGATGTTGCTGCGATTCAAACTCGTGTCGAAGCGCTTGAGTTTCAGCGTATGTTTTCAGGCAAGATGGATCGCGCTAACGCGTTTGTTGAAATTCAAGCAGGCTCTGGTGGAACGGAGGCTCAAGATTGGGCTGAAATGTTACTTCGCATGTATTTACGATGGGGTGAGCAGCATGGTTTTGGTATTAATTTGCTTGAGTGTTCTGCAGGTGAGGTAGCTGGCATTAAAAGTGCGACGATTCATGTGACGGGTGAATATGCGTATGGTTGGTTGCGTACAGAAACAGGTGTGCATCGCCTTGTAAGAAAATCACCGTTTGATTCAGGAAACCGTCGACATACGTCATTTTCTGCGGTGTTTATATCACCAGAAATTGATGATGACATTGTGATTGAGATTAATCCTGCTGATTTACGAATTGACACATATCGTGCGTCAGGAGCAGGTGGACAGCACGTTAACCGTACGGACTCCGCGGTGCGTATTACGCATCTTCCAAGCGGCATTGTGGTGCAATGTCAAACCGATAGAAGTCAGCATAAAAACAAAGATCAAGCGATGAAGCAGCTTCGTGCTAAGCTTTATGAATTAGAAATACAAAAGAAAAATGCAGAGCAGCAAGCGCTTGAAGCAACAAAATCAGATATTGGTTGGGGATCACAGATCCGCTCTTATGTACTTGATCAATCACGCGTCAAAGATTTACGGACAGGTGTTGAAACGAGTAACACACAAGCTGTTTTAGACGGTGATTTGGATCAATTTATTGAAGCAAGCTTAAAAGCAGGAGAAGAAGGCACATGAGTGAAGAAGTGTTATTAGATGCGGTTGAAGTTTATGCGGTACGTAAACAAAAATTAACGGATTTACGTGAGCAAGGCTTCCAATTTCCTAATGAATTTCATCGTGAGCATTTGGCTGTTGATTTAAATCAACGTTATGCCGCAGTGACGAAAGAAGAATTGACTGAGCAAGCTGTTTCAGTTTGTGTGGCGGGGCGAATTGTGTTGCGCCGCGTGATGGGAAAAGCAAGCTTTTTCCATCTTCAAGATGTATCAGGCCGGATTCAAGTGTATGTCAGAGAAAATGAATTACCGCTTTTATACGAGCAATTTAAGCACTGGGATCTTGGTGATATCGTAGGTGTTAAAGGTGTTCTCTTTTTAACGAATACCGGCGAGTTGACGGTTCATGCTCATCATTTGCAATTATTAACCAAATCGTTGCGCCCATTGCCCGATAAATTTCATGGATTAGCAGATCAAGAAACACGGTATCGTAAGCGCTATGTGGATTTAATTGCGAATGAAGAGACGCGTAAAACGTTTGTAACACGCTCGCGTCTTATTCAAGCATTGCGCCGTTTCATGGATAATCATGCGTTTCTTGAGGTAGAAACACCGATGATGCATCCTATCCCAGGAGGTGCTTTGGCACGGCCGTTTGTCACGCACCATAATGCGTTGGATCAGGACATGTATTTACGTATTGCGCCTGAATTGTATTTAAAGCGTCTTGTGGTCGGTGGTTTTGAACGCGTGTATGAAATTAATCGAAATTTTCGTAATGAAGGCTTATCCACGCGTCATAATCCTGAATTCACGATGATTGAGTTTTATCAAGCTTATGCTGATTATCAAGAGCTGATGAATTTTACAGAACAACTGCTGCGCTATTTATGTGATGAGGTGTTAGCATCTAGACAAATCACCTATCAAAATCATGTGATTGATTTTGATGCTCCGTGCTGTCGAATGACCATGACAGAAGCGGTGTTGCATTATAATCCGGGTTTAAGTGCGCAGGATATTGAAACAATTGATGCTTGCCGTGCAACGTTAACGCGCCTTCATTTATCGCATAAAACCACTGATGGGCTCGGTAAGTTGCATTTGATTTTATTTGAAGAAACAGTTGAACATCAATTGATTCAGCCGACATTTATCACAGGTTATCCGACGGAAGTTTCACCGCTTGCGCGCCGAAATGTTGATAATCCAGATATTACTGATCGATTTGAATTCTTTATCGCAGGACGTGAGATTGCGAATGGTTTTTCTGAGTTAAATGATGCAGAAGATCAAGCCGCGCGCTTCCAACTGCAAGTTGAAGAAAAAGATGCCGGTGATTTAGAGGCAATGCATTTTGATAGTGATTATATTGAAGCATTGGAATATGGCATGCCACCGACAGCAGGGGAAGGTATTGGTATCGATCGGTTGGTGATGTTATTTACAAACGCACCGTCTATTCGTGATGTTATTTTGTTTCCTCATTTACGTCAGTAGCGTATCACGCGACTGATGTTCATTTTGAGTTTTTGTAAATAAAAAGAACGATTTTATCAAAAATAATCGTTCTTTTTGGTTTGGAGAAAAATAAAGTTATGCCGTTATCAGAAAAACATATGCAAGATATGACGACGGTCATGGAAGCCGCAATGATTCAAGCAAAAGCTTTGGCGAGTAGACAACAATATTTTGAAGCCGTTGATCTTTATTCAGATGATGTTGTTCGTTGTATTCGTCATGCTCATACTGTATCCCCGTCAGAGGATGTCTCATTTTCAGCGGAGTTTGAGAAACTCATCAAACGCTCATTTTCTCAGCTTCAACTTTGGATGGAATACCTTGATGAAGCTCAAAAAAGGCAAATTGATCGCAAATTATCATCAAATCATGCTGAGCCATTATTGTTCTCCGCACTTGATATTCAGCGAGCGGAATCAATTATTCGGCAAGGGTCGTCGTTGCCAAGAGCTAAAATTGATCAAATAAGAATGCATTTTGATAAAATGGATGATTTGATTAATCGTGTGCTCTTTATTCAAGCACGTCAGCCTCAGCACACATCCATAGCGAAGCACAATGATCATTTTATGTCTCTTGCTTCATCATTACAACATCGCATGAGCACCTTCAGAGAAAGAAATTTTACTCGAGAAGCATTTGAGGAATTAAAAGAGCAATGTGCGCATGATTTTGCGACGTATCGAACGATGCAACGTGCGAGCTCTTCGAAGAAAAGCGATTCCCTTTGGGCTAGCCTTTATGCATGGAGTGATCTTGATAGTGTTTTAAGGCATATCTTTGATGTCTTTTTTGATGCTGTTGGTGTTCTTTTCGGTAAACGCTCAACATCACTTTTAGTGATGTTGCTAACTGTAAAGAAAGAGATTCAGCCTAGTTTTCTAGCACCAACAGCAAAACAATCGAATGTTTGCACACAGCTCGATTCATTTTTAACTCGTCTTTACGAAGTTTTAGATGAGCTAGAGCAAGTTTATGATACTAACGAGCGCCAAGGGAATCATCTGTTGCTCACGTATCTTTCGCCGTTTTAACCGATAAATGTCGTTTATGTATATTACGTACATAAACGACATTACGACTTATTATTCTGCCAAATGGTCGAGGAATTTTTCTGCATCTAATGCTGCCATGCATCCAAAGCCCGCGGAAGTGATTGCTTGACGATAAACATGATCTGCAACATCACCACATGCAAACACCCCGGGAATATTGGTCATTGTTGCCATGCCTTCTAAACCTGAGCGAATGGTTAGATAACCATCCTTCATGTCGAGTTGATCGTTAAATAATGACGTGTTGGGAGTATGACCAATGGCAATGAATACTCCATCGAGCTCGAGTGTTTGATGAGCATTCGTGTTGACATCACGCAGGCGAACGCCTGTAACTTTCATGTCGTTGCCTAAAACTTCATCTAATGTATGATTCCATACGATGCGAATGTTTCCATGACGTGCTTTTTCAAGAAGTTTATCTTGTAGGATTTTTTCGCCGCGTAACGTATCTCGACGATGAACCAAGGTCACGGAAGCCGCTAAATTTGATAAATACAATGCTTCTTCAATGGCAGTATTTCCGCCACCAATGACACACACAGCTTTATTGCGATAAAAAAATCCATCACAAGTAGCGCATGCAGAGACACCTCGACCTTGATATGCTGTTTCTGACGCAAGTCCTAAATAACGAGCTGATGCACCTGTTGCAATGATTAGCGCATCACATGAGTATGATTCTGAGTCGCCTTTCAAGATAAATGGACGTTGTTGAAGATCTGCGTGCGTAATATGATCAAAAATAATCTTGGTTTGAAAGCGTTCTGCGTGTTGTTGCATGCGTTCCATGAGCGCTGGGCCTTGCAATCCTTCTACATCGCCAGGCCAATTGTCAACATCGGTGGTGGTGGTGAGTTGACCGCCTGCTTGCATACCTGTGATCAAAACGGGGTTTAAATTGGCACGTGCTGCGTAGACAGCGGCTGTGTAACCGGCTGGACCTGAGCCGAGAATAATCAAGCGGTGATGATTGTCTGCTTGCATCGTCTCTCTTCCTTATGATTTATGTTAAGATGCGAAATAGTATGACAAAACATGATGCTTTAAAATACCTATGGGAAAACAGCAACCGAGTCATGTGGCCGATGACCTTAAAAAATCTTGGCCTCCGTTTGTGATGAAACGAATCAGTGAGGGTAGTTTTATTCTCGTTTTAGCACTCGCGGGTTTTATTTTTTTGTCGCTGCTGACCTATCATTCAGGTGATCCTGGGTGGTTTCATACGTCTTTTGTGAGGCATCAAGGCTCGATTGCGAATGCGGGAGGAACCGTTGGTGCGTTTCTTGCTGATACGTTTTATTGGGCATTTGGATACGCTTCTTATGCATTGCCACTAGGGTTTGCTTATCTTGCATGGATCATTTTGCATGATCAACGCCTACTGCGCACGGTTGATCAAGCTATGCTTGCGTTGCGTCTTACAGGGCTTTTATTACTCCTCGCCGGAGGATGCAGCTTATTAACGCTTTTAGTGCAAACAAATGTTGCCATGCATTATGGATCTGGCGGTGTTTTGGGCAAAGATATTGCGGTTTATTTATGCCGTGTATTGAATCTTCAAGGTACGTTGTTAGCGTTGTCCGCAGTATTTTTAGTTGGAATGACATGGTTGACAGGCTTATCTTGGATTCGTGTCACTGAGTGGCTTGGTCGTTACACACTATGGGCCGTAAAAAATAGTGCACGGTGTGTCGTTATCGCAAGCGCATGGGTGCAAAAAACAGGCGTTTCGTTGTTACAACATCGTCAAAAAGTACCCAAAGAAACATTAACACCTCATGTCATGCCTGTCTTAATGCGTTCTGAGCAAACAGTTGTACGAGCGAAAAAGATGGTGGAAGAAAAAACATTACCATCGCTTATAAGTACAGTGATAGAAAAGCCAAAGCCTGCACGCGTAGCGCATGAGCCTGCACGTGTAGCACATGAGGCTGCAACAATTGCGGCTGTTCCTGTGGTTGAAGGGCTTCCTGCGCTCACATTGCTTGAGCCTGGTAAAGCAGAAAAACCCATGGGTGGTTATTCAACAGAGCAGTTGGAGACGTTATCACGAGACCTTGAACAGCATTTGCTTGATTTTGGCATCCAAGTTGAAGTGGTTGCGGTGCATCCAGGGCCTGTCATCACACGCTTTGAGTTACAACTTGCTGCAGGTGTTAAAGCGAGTCGTTTAACGGCGCTTGCTAAAGATCTTGCACGCTCGCTATCGGTAATTAGCGTTCGCGTTGTAGAAATCATTCCAGGTAAAACGGTCGTGGGCCTTGAGTTGCCCAATCCTTATCGCGCGACTGTTGCATTGTCTCAAGTTTTTTCGGCAGAAGTGTATCAACAAGCACACTCACCGTTAACATTAGCATTGGGTGTCGACATTGCTGGTCATCCCATGGTGGTTGATTTAGCTAAAATGCCACATTTATTGGTCGCGGGTACAACAGGCTCAGGTAAGTCTGTTGGTATTAATGCGATGATTTTGAGTTTACTTTTTCGTTCAACACCCGATCAAGTTCGATTGATTATGGTTGATCCGAAAATGTTAGAGTTATCGGTCTATGATGGCATTCCTCATTTGTTAACACCTGTTGTGACGGATATGAAAGAAGCATCCAACGCACTGCGATGGTGTGTGGAAGAAATGGAGCGACGTTATCGGTTAATGGCGGCATTAGGTGTGCGCCATGTAGTGGGATTCAATACAAAAATTACGGAGTCTAGCGCAAAAGGTGAATCAATTTCCGACCCATTATGGAAACCTACTTCTGGTTTAGATGCACAAGCGCCGATACTCACTCCATTACCTTACATTGTTGTGATTATTGATGAGTTAGCTGACATGATGATGGTGGTTGGCAAGAAGGTCGAGCAGCTCATCGCGCGTATCGCTCAAAAAGCGCGTGCATCAGGAATTCATCTAATCTTGGCTACGCAGCGTCCGTCGGTGGATGTTTTAACAGGATTGATTAAATCCAATATTCCAACACGTATTTCATTCCAAGTTTCCTCAAAAATTGATTCACGCACTATTTTAGATCAACA
>JAGVJT010000212.1 GCA_020050955.1 Legionellales bacterium
CATCATAACGCTCAACCATTCTTAGGTTGAGCACCACTTGCTGGCCGTGATTCATTTGCATTACCCACTGCAGCCGCTTGCATGCCATTATCCATAGGCAAAAGCGACATAACTGGCTGATAAAACATTTGTGGGACCATCGTCACATAAGAAGAAACACGAGGTTCCACAAATTGATTTTTTCCATACCTACCTTTTTTGGTTTTTGATGATGTCAAAAAAGATGGCGACTCAGTGTGATACACAATCATAGGAATCATTCTCACGATCGGCACATGTTGTTGAAACTGTCGATACATCTCATCAACATAAACACAAAACTGATCTTTATAGCGAGCCAATTCAGGCTTTATAGCAAGATAATCCATTAATTTACCAAGAACATTGAGTTGAAATAACACATACACGTGCTTTCTCACGTCTGGTGCACGTAAAATGAGGTTTAACGGATGGATGATTTTATTCACAGGAAGCATAGTAAATAAATTTTTATCATCAGAAAAAGCACCTTGAATAGCGTACCACGATGATTGCGCAATGTAACAATCTTCTGTTGCAACAAGCCTTACCATGCGAAAAAGACGCAAGGGATCAGTTTGTAAATTTAAAACAGGATCAATAATCGAACGTATTCTACGTCGATCTGAATCGAGCAAAGATCTCAATTCAGGAAGATGATACGTTTTTTGGTCAAGAAAACGAAAATAAAGTGCCCCCATGGTGGTATCTAACAACCATGCATGTTCACAAAATCGCTGCCTAAAAATCACAAAATCCAGTTTATAATTTTTCCACATAAGTGGTATCACATAAGTGCACCCTTTTTTATAACCGATGGCATCAAACGCATCATTTGGCTGCCAGCTTCCAGGTAAAATAGAAGCACCATCAGCTTGAAATCGCTTTATCACACGTAAAAGACGTAAAACATCACCCATGGTTCTCACCAGAGGAATTAAAATATCGACATCATTCGGGCATGTTTTTCGTTTATGATTCGTACTGCCAAAAACATAACCATCGCATAATTCTTGATTAAAATGCTCCATCGCACCATCAATAATCGTTGTAAGTACTTTGTCGGTGCCATAACGCGGCGGTTTGCGGCGCGTGGATTGAACTTGTAATTTCACTTCGTCAATCGCAACTCGCTCAAGGTCTGGAAAACACACGACAAAATCTTCTAACGCTTGTTGTAATGATGGGATGTCACCTGCGAATCCTACAGCTTCTCCAAAAACATCCTCTTCTGGTAATAATTGAGTCCTCGAGTCTGTTGATGAAAATGAACCAGATGATAAGCGTGCGCGCGGACTAAAGCTCAATGGATATTCTGCATCATCATAGCTTGTAAGCTTCTTATAAAACTTCATCGCATCACGCGAAGAAGATAACGATAACTCATCCGAAAAAATATGTTCACTAGGTAATAAAGGTGTCATTGAATCTGTCGATGAAAAGGAATGTGATGTTGTCCGTTGTGGCGAATCCATAAAAACATAATGTTCGTACTCATCATCACTGCTACTATCATCAACTGCATGCAGCTCAATAACTTTTTTATCGTGTGCTTGCTCGTGCGGTTGAGCAGATACATCCTTTAGTGAAAAATCATAGGTGATTTCTGGCTCAAAGCTATCATCGACTGTTGCAACGACCGCAAGTGGCGATTCTTCTTGCCTTCGTTTTTCTCTTCGCAACTCTTTTCGTACTTTTTTTCGACGCAGCACTTCTTCACGGGATAGAGCAACCACAACAGGGCTCTCGACAATTGTTTCTTCTTTTTCAACAGTCAATGCTTTGATTACAACAGGCTCTGCTGCTTTTAAGCGAAATGGTTGTAACGCTTTTTCTTGCATAAAACGTGCAACTTGTTGAATTAATTGAATAACAACAACAAAAATCCCATAAAACCATTGGGGAAGCTCATAGATTTTTGAGAGCAATGTGCGTTTAGGAGGTCGACGAGGCATAAGTTATTACAATATGAATACAATAAAAGCATCCAATTTTGCTCATAAAAATCCATTTTGTCAAATTTTTAGATTAAAAAATGCTCATGCTTTCCATCAGACATAAGCAATAATTATGATCCAATCGTTAACGTGGTGGCATTCTCAAAGCGCCATCTAAACGAATGACCTCGCCATTGAGCATGCTATTTTCAATCACATGTAACACCAACGCCGCAAACTCTTCAGGATGGCCAAATCGTTTAGGAAACGGAACGGATGCCGCAAGACTTTCTTGAACATTCGATGGCATATTCAACAACAATGGCGTTGCCATTAATCCTGGTGCAACAGCATTCACACGAATATTATGTTGAGCAAGCTCACGAGCAACAGGCAATGTCATTGAAACAATCGCGCCTTTTGATGCGCTATACGCAACTTGTCCAATTTGCCCGTCATAGGCTGCAATCGATGCTGTGTTAATAATCACACCACGTTCATCACTTCCTGGCAAAATTGCTAATTTTGTCATGGCGTCAGTCACAAAACGCATCACATTAAACGTGCCCACTAAATTAATATCAATCACATCTTGAAATGCCGCCAACGGCAATGGCCCTTTCTTTCCAACTAACCGCCCAGAGGGTGCAATACCTGCACAATTGATATTAATTCGTGGAACACCGAAACGCCGAGTGGTTTCATCCAACGCATGTTTAACAGCAATTTCTGAACGCACATCACACACAAGTGCGTCTTTATCATGCTCATCGACACGTCTGTCCCACACCATCACCCGCGCACCGCGTTGACGCAGCAACGCAACGCATGCCGCACCAAGCCCTGAGGCACCTCCTGTTACCACCGCAACATGATTTTTAATGTCCATACGTTCATCCTATGCATGAGCCTTTTTTAAAAATTTTTGGCTTAATTGTTTGAAGTTTTTTGTCCCTGCTTGTTCAAGCCACTCAAAAAATATCATCTCTGAAGTTACTAAATGAATACCTGCTTGCATCATGCGTTGCAATGCAATGTCATGATCAATTTCATGACGACTGCTGATAGCATCAACAACCACAAAAACATCCATGCCTGCAGCATGCATATCTAAAGCTGTTTGCAAAATACAAACATGAGTTTCAATACCAGCAAGAATCACTTGCTTACGATTAATTGCTTGCCAATGCTTTACAAATGACGCATCGCGATAACAAGAAAAAAACACTTTATCAATGTCTGTTTTACCAGGCATACGCAAACGAAGTACTTCAACGGTTTCACCTAAACCACGTCGATACTGTTCGCTGACTAAAAAAGGAACGGATAACTCCTCTGCTAATTGCATTAACCACGCGCATCGCTCAACAAGCCGCATCGAATCACGAACCAGTGGTGTTAATTTTTCTTGTACATCGACAATTAACAAACAAGATTGTTCTCGCTGAATAAGCATCATTGCCTCGTCATTTCCATATTGTTTCATCATTCTTTCATAAACCTATGATTTTTTCACGCGCCATTCTGCGATGTTTTAACGCCAAGTCTGATGATCCGTACGAATGGGTGTGTTAAAATCCGCACCTTTCACATCGCCAAGGTTTATCATGGAGAAAACTTATTCCCCACAAGCTATTGAACAATCCCATTATCAAGAATGGGAGGCACGTCATTATTTTGAGCCTCGTGGCGATGGTAAACCTTACTGCATTATGCTCCCGCCTCCCAATGTCACAGGCAGTTTACATATGGGACATGGCTTTCAAAACACACTCATGGATGCGATGACACGTTATCAACGCATGATGGGACGTAAAACATTGTGGCAACCCGGCACCGACCACGCCGGCATATCAACACAACTCATTGTTGAAGGCCAATTAAACCAAGCCGGTTTGTCACGAAAAGACATGTCACGTGAAGCATTCCTTGAACGTGTTTGGCAATGGAAAGAAGAATCAGGCGGACAAATCACCCGCCAAATGCGCCGTATTGGTTCATCTGTTGATTGGTCTCGCGAACGTTTTACCATGGACGATGGCTTATCTGCCGCCGTTCAGAAAGTATTTATTCAGCTTTACGAAGAAGGCTTAATTTATCGTGGCACACGTTTGGTAAATTGGGATCCTAAATTAGGCACGGCGATTTCTGATTTGGAGGTTTTGTCAGAAGAAGAATCAGGCAGTATTTGGCATATTCGCTATCCACTTGTCGAAGGTTCTGAAGAAGTTATAGTCGCAACCACACGCCCTGAAACGTTACTAGGCGATGCCGCCGTTGCCGTGCATCCTGATGATGAACGCTACAAGCACCTAATTGGCAAGCATGTTCATTTACCCTTGTGTGATCGCACCATTCCCATCATCGCTGATACGTATGTTGACCCGGAGTTTGGCACAGGTTGTGTGAAGATTACACCGGCACACGACTTTAATGATTATGAAGTCGGTAAACGTCATGACCTTCCTATGATGAGCATTTTAACGAAAAAAGCCACCATCAATCGCCATGCACCAGCAAAATATCAAGGGATGGATCGTTTCGTTGCCCGTGAGCAAATTATTGCTGACTTAAAAACATTAGCCCTGCTCATCAAAACTGAACCTCACGTTCTAAAAGTGCCACGTGGCGAAAAATCAAACACTATTATTGAGCCGCTGCTAACCGATCAATGGTATGTCAAAACAAAACCATTAGCAGAGCCTGCGATTGAAGCCGTGCGCCAAGGTGACATTCGTTTTATCCCTGAACAATGGACAAAAACCTATTATCAATGGATGGAAAACATTGAAGATTGGTGCATCAGCCGACAACTTTGGTGGGGGCATCGCATCCCTGCATGGTATGATAATCACGGCCATGTGTATGTGGGTTACAGTGAAAATGATGTCCGCTTTAAACATAAACTTGATGATTCTGTTCAATTAAAACAAGATGAAGATGTGCTCGACACATGGTTCTCGTCTGCGCTATGGCCGTTTTCGACACTTGGCTGGCCTGAGCGCACACCAGAGCTTGAACAATTTTACCCAACAGCGACGCTGTTCACAGGCTTTGACATTATCTTTTTCTGGGTTGCCCGCATGATCATGATGGGCCTTAAATTTACCGGAAAAATTCCATTTCGCGATGTGTTTATCACAGGCCTTATTTGCGATCACGACGGTAAAAAAATGTCTAAATCTAAAGGCAATGTCTTAGACCCTATCGACATTATCGATGGCATTGATCTTGAGCACTTAATTGAAAAACGCACCAACAACTTAATGCTTCAATCAGTTAAAGACCAAATCACAGCAGCCACACAGAAGCAATTTCCAGACGGCATTGCAGCTTTTGGAACAGACGCATTACGCTTTACGTTTTGTTCACTTGCATCAAACACACGTACGGTGCGCTTTGACATTGGACGTGTTGAAGGTTATCGCAATTTTTGCAATAAATTATGGAATGCTGCACGCTATGTATTAAGTCAAACCGATGAAGAAAAAATTGACTTCGGCGATGGCGCGTTTCAATACAGCCCTGCTGACCAATGGATTTTTTCTCGTCTTCAACGTGTGATTGAGCAAAGCCATCATTATTACGAAACCTACCGGTTTGATTTATTAGCAAATGCCTTATATGAGTTTGTATGGCATGAGTATTGTGATTGGTATTTAGAGCTATCAAAAACGGTGCTCTACGATGAAACAGCACGTGGCTCAATGAAGCGCGGTACACGTCGTACGTTAATTCGTGTCTTAGATAACATTTTAAAATTACTGCACCCAATCATGCCTTTTATCACCGAAGAAATTTGGCAAAGAGTTAGTAAATTAACAAGTGCGAATGATGAAACGCTGTTGTTAAGCACATTTCCTAAAGTCAACGAGGCTGGATTAAACCCTGTGGTTGAAGAAGAAATCGAATGGCTAAAAGCACTGATTCAAGCTGTGCGCACTATTCGAAGTGAAATGAGTATTAATCCTTCAAAACGCATCCCATTGTTGCTGCGAAACATCACGCCCGCGACAGAAGCACGACTTGAAAAATATACCTCAACACTCATCGCACTAAGCAAGTTAACCGACATCAAACAACTTGAAAAAGAAGATGAGGTTCCTGTAAGCGCATCAGCTGTTGTGGGTGAATTAGAGTTGCTTATTCCTATGCATGATTTAATTGACAAGGAAGCCGAGCTTTTGCGTTTAAGAAAAGAATTACTCAAACTTGAACAAGACATTGCGCGTGCAGAAGGCAAACTTAATAATCCAGCCTTTACGGATAAAGCGCCTAGAGATGTCGTACAAAAAGAACAAGAAAAGCTGCTTCAAGCAAAATTAGTGCGTGATAAACACTTGCATCATCAAGCGAAAATCGAAGCGCTTTAAATCGTCTCCCATGTTCATTGAATGCATCTTAGATGAGCATGGGTTACTCCATTTTCAAACCGTGCTCTAATTTATCATCTTCTATCAACAACGCATTTGCAGGATCTACTTTGAAAAAGCTAAACCATCCTTGTTCAAGTGGTTTATGATGCAATGGCATGTATCGACAAATTTGTGTCGCGCGCGCTTTGGTTACATCGTCCCATGTTTGGCGTTGTTCATAAAAAGAAGCTAACGCTTGTTGTCGAATGGCATGTCGCTCTGATTTATTCGTCTTAAACATCCCTTGATAACACACTTGTTGCATTAAAGCACCCGCAGTCAAATCTGCACAAAATAATTCCGATTCACCACGTAGAGCAAATTCTTCGATATAAGGTAAATGATGCGCTCGATAAACAGCGTGCATAAAATTCTGATAGCGAATGCCGTCTGGTTTATCACAACGCGCATAGTCATTATGGCCAACATAATCTAGTTGCAATAAATAAACAGGCGCGATATGTTCACCCTTGTCCTGAGCTAATAAACGCTTCGCTGCAACACGCAAGGCAAGTTTTACACTCACCTCATGTGGCACCACTCCGTCTTTTTGAGAGGAAATAATCACTAAAGGAATATCGTTCGGAAAACGTTCAACATAACCAAATGCTTGCTGTGTTTTATCTGTTCGATGTTGATGCCCTAACAACCAATATGCCGTCCAATCGTTATATAAATAACTCCCCATACGATGTGAAAAATAAGATTTAAACAATGCACGGATGGATGATGGCACACCTTCTAGCACACAAAGTTTAATATTGTCATAGTCATTATTAGCAATGGCTGAGAATGTTGTCGCAGCACCTCGAGAAACACCCACCGCAATAATATGTTTTGGATGCATTGTTTCAACTAAAGCCTGATACTTACGTTGATGAGCGTTAATGTCTGTAATTTGTCCTAAAGAGCGCGCTTCATTATAAAGACCATAATGCACCACACTTCCTGACTCATCCGTTCTATAAAGTGGTTCGTAATCTAAAACATGTCTTGAATCATCAACACTGACACCATTCATCCACCATTGCTCAAACTGAGCACATGCTCCGAAGAACCATGACGGATGGCGACAAACTTCGTCCATCTCAGGTGCAACCCATAACCGAGAAACCGGCATGGTCAGCAACCCTGGCTGATGATAGTAAACCACTTCATTGGTGGTAGTTTTCATTCGCTGATTACCGATGAAACGAATAGCTTGTGTTTGCGTCGTTCGATTACCAGAATAAAACAAAAAAGCCGTATCATTGAGTGATTCACCTGACCAAGTGCCACTCAATGCTTTATCATTTAACATTTGATAGCCTGGTTGTTGATAAGCACAATTGAATAAAAACATAAATCACCAGATTTAATTAAGATCAATTTGTTCTTTATAATAACACAATAAGCCACCATTGTATCCATCAGCAAACATGAAAACAGCCCATGTCCGAGTAATAGCAATGTTTTTTATCAAAATTTGAAGCACAACGATAGCATTTTTTGAAAACTCGCATTACAATGCCATGGCTTAGGCGGGCCTATAGCTCAGTTGGTTAGAGCAGCGGACTCATAATCCGTTGGTCCTAGGTTCAAGTCCTAGTGGGCCCACCAACATTTCTAGTAAAATCAACGAATCAATCGAATTCTCTTGTTGCCACTGATTGCAGTTTATCGTGGTTTTTTATTTCTGAGTGCCCCACCAGTGCCCCATGGAATTTATGGAGGGAGGCTCTTCTAAATATTCACAAATATGCTGTACCATGTAAGGCTCGACCCTACAGGACATATGATGCGCTCTAAACAAATCTCGCCTATCCCTCAAAGCATCGCATCTCATCCAAATGATGAGTTTAAGAAAGATCTTATTCTTAAAACCACACTCGCCTCTCACGATATTAAAGACAAGAACTTTGATCTTAATGAAGCTAAACGTACGTGTAATGCCGAAATAGACGTCATCAACACCAAAGACGGCTTACAAACAATGCTTTCAGCACAGATGCTAACGATTCATCAGCTGCAACAAAAAGCGATGGCTTATGCCAATGGCATTAATAATTTGGAAATAGAGAAATACTACACTAATGCAGCCATCAAGCTATCACATTGCTTTGTTCAGCAAGCTAATTTGCTGGCAAAGCTGCAGGGTTATGCCGGCCAAAAAATTACCGTTGAGCGCGTGGATGTGCATCATGGTGGTCAAGCAATGGTAGGAAATATTCAAGGGGGTGTGGGCAATAAAGGAAAATAATGAAAACAACCTCATGTACCGAGAAAAAATACTATTCTTTTGATACCGCACCAAGATGTGGCGCAAAAACAAAAAGCAATAACGGCACCCCCTGCCGTTGTCCTGCAATAAAAGGCAAGACCCGCTGTCGTGTTCATGGTGGAGCAAGTTCTGGCGCACCCATAAGTAATACTAATGCGCTCAAACATGGCGATACCACTGCCGAATCTAAAGCTTTTAGAAATGAGACTAAACAAGCTATTCGATTAAGTCAGCAGAGTATCGAAACAATTGAGCAATTATTAAATTAACGCTGTTTTAGAAACCAAATTCCATTTTTTTGCTCATCAAGGGAGGGGATATCGGGGTTTTATGCAGCAGGTGAGTGTCCGGTGACACACAATTCTCTCGAGTTCTCTGCCAGTCGATTTTAATTAATTTAGTTTAACTTTTTCCTCGCAATCTAAGCTTCATTTTTATTTTGTCCGCCTCAAGCTTTAAATAAAATGTTTCTTCAATAGACTTATCATAAAAAATCGGTTTTCGTTTATTCAATGCCCGATAAGCAGCCAGAACGGCATCGACAGGTTCCACTTGAAAATGTTCTTTTGTAATCTTATGACGACGCAGCTTTTCATGAACACGCTTTTCATCTGCTTCTGGTTTATCTGATGGAAATATAGCAATTTTGATAAATTTACCAGGAACTCCTGTCGATTCTAAAGATTTTATGCGCTGCTCCAGTGTTTTTTTCGTTAAACCGATTTTTACACCAATTTGATTTTCATTAGATAGAATATAGACAATGCCCTTGACTCGTCTGAGCGCAAATGGATTTTGACTACACTCAGGGCAATCATCTATAGTTACTCCGTCTAAGACCAACAATTTAACTTCTGTAGCGCAGTGCTGACAAACACCGGATAACTCAATTAACATACATACAGCCCTTATAAGATTAAACGGAAGTAATGACAGCGAAAGTTAACGCTGCCATATTTATTTTGATCATTGCCGATTAATAACAAACATTGTTTCGACAATGGACACCTGATCCTGGATTGCCTGCACGATGTCCTTGAACGTAAGTGCCATCTCTTCTAGTGTAAGATCGAACATCATGGGTACTTCCATAACCACTGCTGCTGCCGAAACTAGCACTATTTCTGTTCAAACCATACCCACTGTTGCTGTTTAGCCCATATCCGCTAATCAATGATGAAGAGTACTGCAACTTTGCAAATGAGAGACTAGATATTATGGAAAGACATAACACCAAAATTAGTTTTTTCATTATTCGTACCTTTTGTTAATAACTCACCTTACGCAGCAGTCATTGATTAATTCCTAAAAACCCGTATCTTTTCTCCGTTGTTTTTCTGTACATGGCCGTCATCCTGAGTGCGTTTTTTTGCACGAAGGATCTC
>JAGVJT010000008.1 GCA_020050955.1 Legionellales bacterium
ACCCCAAGTAATTGTTGAATGTCATGAAAATGTAACCCTGTGGTCGGTTCATCGAGAATATACAATGTACTACCTGTTGCACGTTTTGAAAGTTCGCGTGCAAGTTTGATACGTTGAGCTTCTCCTCCTGAAAGAGTTGTCGCACTCTGTCCAATCTGAATGTAGCTTAAGCCAACGTCCATTAATGTCTGACATTTTCGAGATAAAACAGGAATGGCACTAAAAAAATCACACGCCTCTTCGACTGTCATGGTCAACACATCGTGAATATTTTTTCCTTTATAATGAATCTCTAATGTTTCCCGATTATAACGCCGCCCTTTACACACATCGCACGTCACATACATGTCTGGTAAAAAATGCATTTCAACCTTAATAAGGCCGTCACCCTGACAAGCTTCGCACCGTCCTCCACGAACATTGAAGCTAAATCGCCCAGGCTGATAGCCGCGTGCTCGGGCTTCAGGTGTATTTGAAAACAACTCTCTAATCGGTGTGAAAAGCCCCGTATAAGTCGCAGGATTCGAACGCGGTGTACGACCAATGGGACTTTGATCAATATCAATAACTTTATCACAAAGCGTTAACCCTTCAATCGACTGAATCTGTCCTAGCATTTGTAATCGTGCACGATTCAATGCAGCATTAGCCAACGGATATAGAGTGTCATTAATCAAACTTGACTTCCCTGATCCAGACACACCTGTGACACACGTTAGCAACCCAAGGGGAATGGATACATCAACATCATGCAAGTTATTACATGTCACACCCCGTAGGTGAATCATCCGTGCGTCGTCACACATCACACGTTGCTTAGGAATAGGAATCGAGCGTTTTCCAGATAAATACTGCCCAGTCAATGAATCAGGATGCGCCATGATCATCTGAGGCGTACCAGAAGCCACAACCATACCGCCATGAACACCCGCGCCAGGGCCAATATCTAAGACATAATCAGCTGTACGAATCGCGTCCTCATCATGTTCCACAACAATCACCGTATTACCTAAATCTCGCAATCGAATCAATGTTTTTAATAATCGCTCATTGTCTCGTTGATGCAAACCAATCGAGGGCTCATCTAAAACATACATCACACCGACTAAACCGGAGCCAATTTGACTCGCCAATCGAATCCGTTGAGCTTCACCTCCAGATAAGGTTTCAGCACTTCGAGAAAGCGAGAGGTAATCTAACCCAACGTTAACTAAAAATCCTAAGCGCGCAACAATTTCTTGATTAATTTTGGCGGCTACTTCGCCTCTAGCTCCGGATAATTGCAACTGTTGAAAAAATAGGTAGGCCTCTTCAATAGAAAGTGCCGCCAGCATCGGCAAGGATTTTTTTTCAATAAAAACATGCCGTGACGATTCTCGAAGTCGTGTTCCTTCACATGCCATGCATGGTCGTGACGCGATGTATTGCGTTAATGATTCACGCATGGCAACAGATTCAGAATCGCGATAACGCCGCTGCATGTTAGGAATCACGCCTTCAAAAACGTGTTGCTTCACAACCGCTTGATAACGGGAGTGCGTATGATGAAATATTATTTCCTCATCACCACTGCCGAACAGAACGATATGACGAATCGTTTCAGGTAAGTCACAAAACGGGGTTTCTAAAGAAAAATGATAATGTTCACTAACAGCTTGCAACAACCCATAATAATAAGGCGTTTGACGATCCCAACCTTGAATGGCACCCGCCATAAGGCTTCGTGTTTCATCTTGCACAACACGCGCTGGATCAAAAAACTGATCCACACCTAAACCATCACATGTGGCGCAAGCACCCGCAGGATTATTAAAAGAAAAAATTCGTGGTTCTAATTCACTTAAACTATAACCACACGCAGGACACGTCAGTTTGGAAGAAAACAATAATTCAGAAAAAGCATCATCCATGGAGGCAACAATCACAAGACCATCACTTAGTTTCAATGCATTTTCAACCGATTCACTTAGACGAGTCGTCACATCTGCTTTGATTTTAAGCCGATCGACCACCACATCAATATGATGTTTTTGTTGACGCGCTAAAGGCGGGATTGTATCTAAATCATATAGAACACCATTAATACGCACACGAACATACCCCTGCGCTTGCAAAGCTTGCAACATTTGCACATGCTCACCTTTTCTATCGCGTACCACAGGTGCCAAAATCATCACACGACTATCTTGTGGCAAAGTTAAAATATGATCCACCATCTGACTGATGGTTTGAGCGTTCAAATGCGTTCCATGTGTTGGACAATGCGGCTCTCCAACACGGGCAAATAACAATCGTAAATAATCATAAATTTCAGTCGTCGTTCCCACGGTTGAGCGTGGATTATGCGACGTTGCTTTCTGTTCAATAGCAATAGCTGGCGACAATCCATCGATGGAATCAACATCTGGCTTTTCCATCATGGATAAAAATTGACGTGCGTAGGCCGAAAGTGACTCGACATAACGGCGCTGTCCTTCGGCATACAAGGTATCAAACGCAAGTGACGATTTTCCCGAACCAGAAGGCCCCGTGATCACCGTTAATTGATGGCGTGGAATATCCACATGAATACGCTTTAAATTATGTGTTCTTGCTCCACGAATACGGATATCGGCCATGTCATTCTCCTACAATGTCATTGGCGAGTATAACGCAATCCGACTCATCTA
>JAGVJT010000221.1 GCA_020050955.1 Legionellales bacterium
ATCGAAAACTTCTTTCAGTACTTGGCAATTACGTTGCAAGACTTGTACTAACCATGAAATACAAGGATTTCACCAGCGGGTTTCGCGCAACACGTCGAAACGCCTTACTCAAGGCTCTTCCTAACGCATTCTTATCGAATCAATACGCCTATAAGCTGCATTTACTGTGGTCACTTCATCAGACACAAGCCATTATTAAAGAAGTACCTATTCATTTTATTGATCGTGAAAAAGGCTTAAGTAAATTACCAGCAAATAGCATTCACGATTCACTTAGCGTCATTTTTAAACTTCGATATGCCAACATATGCACGCGATTTAAATCTTATTTGACAGTTTTTTCAAAACAACAAAATCAATAATCATGATGACGCGTTATACCGCTACGAATCAGCTTGCTTTAAGCTCACTAAGTACGCCGCAACATCGGCCATATCATCAGCGCTCATACGAGCGCTAATCATTTGCATAATTTCATTTAAATCATTATGACGCGTCTTTTCCTTGAATGCCTTCAATTGCGAGACGGTATACTCTTTTTGTTGCCCAGATAGAACAGGAAATCCGGCCTGACCATTCCCCGTGCCATAAGGACCGTGGCATGCAATGCATGCGGTGATGTGTTTACTCATGTCACCATTTCGATACAGCGCCTCACCATGCTGATTAAGCTTGATATTGGTCACCTTTGCAACAGGTTGACGTGAATAAAACATCGCTAAATCATCCATGTCTTGTTCGGTAAGTGAAGCCACAAACGGTGACATAAGATCAGAATGGCGCTTATCATTTTTAAAATCATGCAATTGTTTAATAATATAGGACACGTGTTGGCCTGCAAGGTTAGGCCATAGCGCATTTGAGCTTATTCCTTTTTCACCATGACATGCAGCACAACTCATTGATTTTGTTTGGCCGGCTTGATAATCTCCTGCTGCATACGCAAACCATGCGCACAAACAACTTAACAAACAAATGAATTTCCTCATCACGCCCTCACAAATAATGGCAAACTGATGCTACACTGTTCACGAAAATAAATCGAAGATTATCCAACATGAATATTTACAATCAAGCTGTTTTTTTAAAAAGTGCTGCACTTGTTAGCCAATTGCCGGAAGACACAGGCCACGAAGTTGCTTTTGCCGGACGCTCAAATGCCGGAAAATCTAGTGCGCTTAATTGCTTAACCAACATTCGAGACCTTGCAAGAACGAGCAAAACACCAGGGCGTACACAACTTATTAATCTGTTTACCGTACAAGATGAACATCATCGCTTGGTTGATTTACCTGGTTACGGCTACGCCAAAGTCTCGCAAAGCATCAGAAATGAATGGCAAAAAAATTTAGCACACTATTTGGATGTCAGGCAAAGTTTGTGCGGCCTCGTTCTTTTAATGGACATTCGTCATCCTTTGAAAGACTTGGATAAAATGATGATTCAATGGGCGCTGCCAAGACAACTTGCGATTCACATCCTGCTGACAAAAGCAGATAAGATTAGCCGTGGCCAAGCACAACAAACACGATTACAAGTCAGACAATTCTACGGCATGATTCCTGATGAACGATTAACCGTGCAAACATTCTCTTCGCTTAAAAAACAAGGCGTTGATGAATTGGTAGAGAAACTGAACCAATGGTTTGTTTGGTGATGAATGTCTCCAGTACGTCATCCTGAAGCAGAGAAAGTACCATAGTTTCATTTTTTGATCCAAAATGATACAATGTGGTAACAATTACCTTTGGAGAAACGCGATGTCATACGAAACCCTTCTCGAGTTATTGTGCCAACAAGCCATGTTTGAAAAGCTTACGGCGTACGCAGGGAATGCCTGTTTTGACCCCGCTGAGTT
The DNA here is from genome assembly GCA_020050955.1 of Legionellales bacterium. GTDB lineage: Bacteria > Pseudomonadota > Gammaproteobacteria > Legionellales > Legionellaceae > JAGVJT01. The sequence goes on from JAGVJT010000221.1 coordinate 1,859, forward strand.
TGGCTAATCGCTTCAAATGCCCACACCGTTTCCCGGCGTAACATGGGTACAACAACATCCATCCCCTTGGATGCGTGATCATCTGCGTCGCGCCTTTAATATGCTTGATGAGCATGAATTAACGACTCGCATCCAAGAGTTCTTACGATTTATTTACCTTCAATCGACTAAGCAAGGTGGCTTTATCCCTGTCACAGAAGAGATTGATCTCATTTGGCATGAGTATATTCTCCAAACACGCGAATATTTAGCACTTTGTTTAAGCCTTCCCTCAAAATCATTTGTTCATCATCAAACCAGTACCTTAGACGAATATGCTGCATCACGCGAACGCCATGTTGTCGTGCAAGACATGCTTGATTGGATTCCACGGTATTATCATGCTTTCGGAGCATTCACTGAAAAAACCGCTCCTTATTGGACCATTGTACAATTTCTACAAAATGAGTTATCTCTCTCACTCGCACAAATTAATCAATTCGCAAGCAATAACACTGCGTAACAATCATTGAAGTTGCCTAAAAACTCCCTTATTCTTATCCCAATACTCATTAACGCCGTTATTTTTATGCACACAGAAACACACGTCTATCATCACAATGACCTCGCTCTTCACGGACATCTTGCGTATGACAACACATCTTCAATCAAGCGTCCCGCCGTGTTAGTCGTTCACGATTGGAGTGGGCGCAACGCATTTGCTTGTGAAAAAGCTAACATGCTCGCCGAAATAGGATATGTAGGACTTGCCGTTGATATGTATGGCAACGCCCAACAAGGCCAAACAACACCAGAAAAACAGGCTTTAATGCAGCCGCTTACTCAAGACCGCCTGTTATTACAAGCACGTATTACCAGTGCGCTTCTGACCGTTAGTGCATTACCCATGGTAGACACAACACGCATTGCCGTTATTGGCTTTTGTTTTGGTGGATTATGTGCACTTGATTTAGCGCGAACCGGTGCTCCTATTGTCGGTGCGGTCAGTTTTCATGGGTTATTAACAAAACCCCAAACATTGCTTAAGTCACCTATTAACGCCAGTGTCTTAGTCTTGCATGGTTATGACGACCCCATGGTATCACCAGCAGACGTTCAAGCATTTTGTGAGGAAATGACGCACGCACACGTGGATTGGCAAGTTCAAATGTATGGGCAAACAAAGCATGCGTTTATGGTTCCCAGTGCTAACGATGCATCATTAGGCACCATTTATCAACCACGCACAGAACAACGTGCATGGCATGCCATGGTACACTTCTTAAAAGAGCGTTTCGAATCATAAAATGAACGATCATCACAGGCTTATTCATACATTAGCAGAAAAATTAGGCCAGCAACTTTTGGCAAAATCATGGCGCCTTGCCACAGCGGAGTCATGCACAGGCGGCGGTCTTAGCCATGTGATTACAGCCATCCCTGGCTGTTCATCATGGTTTGATCAAGGTGTGATTACCTACTCAAATCGTGCAAAAACAACCCTACTTCATGTGCCAGAAAAACTTTTACAAACGCATGGCGCTGTCAGCCAAGAAGTTGCATGCGCGATGGCAAAAGGGGCACTTTCCATTAGCAAGGCAAACATCAGTGTTGCCATCACCGGCATCGCGGGACCTGCAGGCGGCAGCTTTGAAAAACCTGTCGGAACGGTCTGGATTGCATGCGCCACCACCGATGCCGTGCAGGCTACGCATTATCGTTTCGAAGGCGATCGAGAATCCATTCGTGAGCACGCTATTCTTGCAGCACTTCGCCATCTTATTCAACAGAGCAACGCAAAAAATATCTAACCTCATGGTATCATGATCACAGTAACCACTTAACACAACAATCTAGCCGAGGAATACAGCATGGGAACAGGGCATCCATCAACCGACATTCTTGTGATTGGCGGTGGTATCGTCGGCTTAAGCACAGCCCTTGCCATGCGACAACGTGGATTTTCTGTCTTGTTATTAGATGCTGGCGCATTAAACTTATCTTCCACGCACAATCGTGTGTATGCATTAAATCACGCCTCCATCTCATTATTAAAATCACTCGCTGTCTGGGACAAAATGGACTTAACGACATTATCACCTTATCGTGGCATGCACGTATGGGATGGCTCTAATCATGCAGCAATTGATTTTGACACACGTCTTCTTGGCAAAAGCGAACTGGGATTTATCGTTGAAGAGCATGACTTACAAAAAGTATTGCTTCAACAATGTCATGCCGAAGGCGTTGTCTTATCGGCTAACTCTCGTGTACAAACGTTAACCATAGAGCCTGATGCAATTATCGTCCATGGTGAGCGACATTATTGGACAACTAATTTCTTAATCATCTCCGATGGTGCAAACTCTCCAACACGCACACAACTCAATATCCCCATGACGACATGGCCCTACCATCATCATGCCATCGTTGCGACCGTTAAAAATGAACATGCGCATCAAAATACGGCCTATCAAGTTTTCCATCCTGATGGCCCTCTTGCCTTTTTGCCCCTCACATCACCTCATTCATGCTCCATTGTCTGGTCAACATCACCCTCTAAAGCCTCAACACTGATGCAATTAACAGATGATGCTTTCAACGATGCTTTAACAGACGCTTTTGAACACCAACTTGGTAAAAGTTGTTTGATAAGCTCGCGTCACAGCTTCCCGCTTCATATGCGACATGTGCATCAATACGTCGATAAACGTTGGCTTTTGATGGGAGATGCAGCACACACCATCCACCCTCTTGCAGGGCTGGGGCTTAATGTGGGACTTGCCGACTTACAAGCTTGGCTAACCTTGTTGGATAAGTCGACCACACGTACCATCACAACACGTACCTTGAGCACATATCAACGTCAACGCAAGCATGCCGTATGGCAAACTATCGCCCTCATGGAGGGGTTAAAGTTATTATTCGCAAATCCACTTACACCGATAACCACGCTACGCGGTATCGGCATGCAAATCATCAATGACATGTCGTTTCTTAAACGCTTGTTCATGGAATACGCCGCAGGCGAAACTATTCATGCGATAAAATAGGTATACCACAAACTAAATCAGGGACAACACCACCATACCCACTCGCATAACGTGTGATCATTTTTTTTAATAATGGACTATTATCCATCATAGTGAGCCCTAATCGGCGAGCCACACGAACGCTTAATAATGGACTTGCAAATAAACCAAGTAATCCGTCAGTAAATTGCACCATACTCGCTTCATCTTGTTGCCGTGCTTTGGCATATTTCTCAAGCATATCCTGCCCCAATCCGTCCCGCGCGATGCATTGCATAAGCATTGCCACATCACGTAAGCCTAAATTAAATCCTTGACCTGCAATGGGGTGCAAGGTATGCGCGGCATTACCAATGAATACAACAGATTGCATCGTTTGTTTCGACATGATGGTTTGGGAAAGCGGGTAAACTGCACGCTGACCTACTTTGACCAGTCGTCCTAAGCGATAACCAAACGAAGCTTGCAAAGCATGTAAAAAAGCATCGTCATCTAATGCCATCAAGTACTGTGTTTTTTCTGGTGATTGCACCCAAATTAATGACATACGTTCTGCCCCCATAGGAAGCATGGCCATCAGTCCATCAGACATAAAGCGTTCATAAGCCGTGTTTTGATGTGCGCGAGCAAGACCAATATTAGCCACTAAAGCATGTTGTTGATAAGATTTAACCCGTGCATCAAGATGACAACATTGGCGTAAAAATGACATTGCACCATCCGCACCAACCACTAAGCGAGGCGTCAACACAACATCTCCCTGCTGGGTCTTAATGGTTGCACGGTTTGATTCAGGATCAAATGTTGTGAGCGTTGCAGGCATAAGACGCATCGATGAACAGAGTAAATCATCTAACGTCTGATTGAGCATCATCATTTCAATCACCATTCCCAATGAATGCGTAGATTGACGCGTCAAGCGTGCCTGACCAAAGGCGCCTTGCTCAGACACGTGAATATGATCAATCGCTGTTGCATGCGCTTTAAGCGATGACCACACCGAAAGCGCGTCTAAAATGGCAATGCTTGCGGGTGACAAGGCTAAACTACGTGCATCAAAGCGCTCATGATCTCTAGGTGACGCTTGCTCATCGACAAGGCATACGCGATAGCCCAATGGTTTTAAAGCTTGCATTAAAACCGCACCAATGATGCCGCCGCCAACAATTAAAATATCAACATCATCCGCCACGCACTAAATCCTCCACGCTCGCAACGTCAACAGGTAACGCGGCGGAAAGATTATCATGCCCTGTTGCATTAACAAGAATATCATCTTCAATGCGCACACCAATTCCCCACCAACGAGGATCCACACCCGCCATGCCTTCAGAGATATAAAGACCAGGCTCAACGGTTAGTGTCATGCCAGGCTCAAGCACACGCCAACGCCCCTCTTTCGTATAACAACCAGCATCATGAACATCTAAACCCAACCAATGCCCTGATGAATGCATGTAAAAAGGTTTATAAGCAGCCTGTTCAATCAATGTCTCAACATCGCCTTTTAAAATTCCAAGATCACACAAACCAGATGTTAAAATAGCAACTATTTTTTGCTGAATAGTATCCCATGTGACACCTGGTTTAACACAAGAAATACCCATACGCTGAGCTTGCAACACCAATTCATAAATACTTTTTTGCTCGTAAGAAAAACGCCCACTTACGGGAAATGTTCGTGTAATGTCAGCTGCATAATGATTAAACTCCCCTCCCGCATCCATCAACACCAGCGCATCACGCTGAAGTGGCTGATTATTTGCAGTGTAGTGCAACACGCACGCACGCGAACCACCAGCGACAATCGAATCATACGCAACACCTCGACAGCCTTGCCTTGTGATTTCATACACAAACTCAGCTTCTAATTCATACTCCATCTTCGCATGTTGACTCGCACGCATGGCACGCTTATGCCCTTCCATGGAAATTCTCGCAGCCTCGCGCATGTCCGCGATTTCCATGTCATCTTTAATCAGTCGCATTTCACCTAATATTGGCACAATATCAACAAACGTATGCGGTGAAAGAATACCTCGCCGTGCTTGGCCTTTCACTTTTTGCCAAGCACGAAATAGCGCTACTTCTTCATCAGGATAACGGCCAAGAGGGTAATAAATGCTCTCTTTTCCGAGTAATAATTCTGGTAATCGTGTTTCAACACTCATGATGGAAAAAGAGCTATCGACGTTCAAAACACGCACTGCATCATCTTGGCCTAAACGCGCACCTGTCCATTGCTCTTCTGCTAGAATACGTGGACGATTAAACAAAATGCTCTCACTTTGAGCGCCAGATGTAATCACCAATAAAGCATCCGGCTCAGAAAAACCTGTCAGATAAAAAAAATCGCTGTCTTGGCAAAAACGATAATGTGCATCACCATTTCTTAATTGTTCACGCGCAGCAGGAATGATCGCAATTGCATTAGCTGGCAATTGACTTGCAAGTTGCCTTCGGCGCAAAGAATAATCAATCATCACCTATCTCCTAAAAATATACTCATGCTATAGCTTATTCATCATAACTTATTTGCTGAACCAAACCAAAATTGTTACCCTACTCGTCTTATTCATCACTTGATAAAGAACTGCCATGATGCGCCATACGCGTACGCTCGATCACATCATTCAACACATTGATACCGCAGTTCGTACCGTACTTATTCCTAAAAAACGCATCACAACACGACCCAATCCTGCAGAAAACATCTCGGAGTCTTCATTAACGCCTGAGGAAAAACACCACATAGCAGGACTTGTTCGTGTGAACCATGCAGGCGAAGTATGCGCACAGGCACTCTACCAAGGACAGGCACTCACCGCACGATTAACATCCGTCAAAGCACAAATGACGCAAGCGGCTATCGAAGAAATCGAACACCTTGCGTGGTGTGAAACACGTCTACAAGAGTTAGATAGTCATCCAAGTTACCTTAATCCTTTCTGGTACACAGGCTCATTATTGATTGGCGCTTTTGCAGGACTCATTGGTGATCAATGGAGTTTAGGTTTTGTCGCTGAAACAGAGCGTCAAGTCAGTACCCATCTTGCGCACCATCTCGCGCGCCTTCCTGCACGAGACGAAAAAACAAAAGCCATTTTGTCACAAATGCAACATGACGAAACTCAACATGCTGAAGCTGCTATTGCCGCTGGCGCCAAAACACTGCCTATTTTGATAAAACGCGCGATGTATGCTATATCAAAAGTATTAACGACGAGCAGCTATCACCTCTAAATGGATCATACCACGCTCTTCATCATTCTCGTTATCGCGCTTGCTTATTGCTTTGATTTTATCAATGGTTTTCATGACGCAAGCAACACCATCGCCTGCATCGTTGCCACCGGCGTTTTATCGCCTAAAAAAGCAGTGCTTTGGGCAGCATTTTTTAATTTGATTGCATTTTTATGTTTTAACCTCATGGTCGCAAAAACCATCGGCTATGGCATCGTTGACCCTCACGTGATGAATCCTTCATTGATTTTTTCAGCCCTTATCAGCGCTATTTTTTGGGAGCTTCTTACTTGGTATTATGGATTACCAACAAGTGCGTCTCATGCATTAGTCGGTGGCCTTGCGGGGGCAGCTATTATTCAAGGAGGCCTTTCAACCCTTCAATCATCTGGCTTAATAAAAATAGCTATTGGTATTTTTATCTCTCCTATCTTAGGTTTAATCATAGGCTTATGTTTAACATGGTGTCTTAAGCATTGGATAAGTACTAAAAAGCGCCCTATGACACGATTTTTCAACGGCTTACAACTACTATCATCGGCGTTATTAAGTCTTGCTCATGGTGGAAACGATGCACAAAAAACCATGGGTATCATTGCTGTTTTATTATTTTCTGCGTCTTGGTTAAACAGTCCTCTGCATATTCCTTTTTGGGTCGTTATTTCATGTAATGTCGTAATAAGTTTGGGCACACTTCTTGGCGGTTGGCGTGTAGTCCACACATTAGGACAACGCATCACAACACTCAACACCATGCATGGCTGTGCTGCAGAAACAAGTGCTGCATTGATTATCCTTAGTGCAACCGAGCTAGGCATTCCTGTTTCCACCACGCAAACAGTCACAGGAACCATTGCAGGTACAGGACTATTGAACCCATCAAGCCCAACACAATGGCCTGTTGTGCGACGAATTTTTGCATCATGGTTAATGACACTTCCGGCAACAGCCATCATTGCCGCCATCATCAAAAGCATCCTAACTTGAAATATTTAAGCAAATGCCGTACAACGTTGCATCACGAAAAAAACTCATGCAAATCACATTGTCTATGATGAAACAAGGTGTTGTTTTTTTGCTTCTATTAATGATAAATATTAACGTGTTCGCAACAGAATCATCAACATCTTGCGAAAAATGGCCAGCATGGTTTAAGCCTGCTTGTCAGCATTTACACCAAACATGGTCAGAGGGAAAAGTAGAATTATATGCCACAGGTTATGCTTGGCATAATCGTTATTTATACTCACAAGAACGCTTAAATACATATAATGAAGCAGCACTTGGGGGTGGCATTGGCAGAGGGCTTTATGACAAAGATGGCGATTGGAGTAGCTTATTTATCATCGCTTTTCTTGACTCTCATAAAAATGTCGAGCCTCTTGGTGGTTATGGCTTTCTTAAAATGGCACACTTTAAATCAGACGTGAATGCAGGACTTGGATACACCGTGTTTTTGACCGCACGCCCAGATATTTTTCATAACATTCCCTTTCCTGGGATTTTACCGCTCGTTTCACTAGGCTATCGAAGCGTATCTCTCTTCGCAACATACATTCCTGGCGCACAAGGGGCAGGGAATGTTTTATTTTGTTTTGCAAAGTATCGCTTTTAACGCGCTTGAATGTGATACAATCATCGCGCACATAATGAACAAATATTAAACAATTTTATAGAGAATACACGATGATTAATACATGCATTGACGAGGCCAGCACTTGGCTGCGCTCTTATCTGAAACAAAACAATCGTCGTTACAAAGTCGATGCACAAGCACTACTTGATACACTCGCTTCCATTCATACTATCCAAGACTTTGAGGTAGCTCTTCAAAAAGAGGCAATTCCTGATCAAGGCTTTTTTCTTCATCAGCGTATGCATGAAGATGCTTTTATTTCTTGGCGCAAAAATTTTATCGCCCGCATTAATAAAATGGCCAGTGATCGATGGAAAGTCAACAATTTGTTAACCTATCTCGACATCATGATCCCAGATAACATTGTGCCTTTAATGACATTACTAGACAAAATTATTACAGACGACATGTATTTGCTACACACTCACATGCAAAAATTACTTGGTTTTTTACACAGTGAAACTTTATTCACATACATGCTCGAATACATTGCTATACAACCCCATAAAGCACGACCAGCACAACCAAAACCAGGCTCGTTTGATGCTGTTATTCCTAGAAACGATGCTCATGCTAACTGTTTAGACTTATTACGTAATGTCGCGGCAACAGTTAAAGAAAAAGATCCAGACAGCGTGAATGCAAATAATTTTTTAGAAACATTATTGCGAGTATTCCAAGACATGCATACCGAAGCCTTGACGCTTGAACAAAGAGAAGGGCACGACGATGACGCATGCTGCTTGCCTTCATGCTCTATCATGTAACGTGAATTTTAAAACATTGATGAATTTTTGTATTACGTTTGAAATCTAAATCCAATGTGTCGGCCGTGATATTTTTCACATCATCACGCGCTAACCATAACGATGATAACTTAAAATTTCTTAAATTGGTTGAAAAATAAAGCACACCACCAGGATTCAGTAATTTCTTAGCACACTCAATCAACATATCATGATCGCGTTGAATATCTAACGTTGTTTGCATACGCTTAGAATTTGAAAAACTTGGTGGATCAAGAAAAATCACATCAAACCGCTCTTGTGTCTTAGTTAACCACTCCAAGCAATCTTCTTGAATAAATTGATGACGTGAAACATCCAATTGGTTAAGTTTAAAATTATCTTTCGCCCATGTTAAATAGGTGTTGGATAAATCAACATTCACCGTACTAGCGCCTGCTAATGCAGCATGCACACTGGCGGTTGCAGTATAGCAAAAACAATTTAAAAAGCGTGTGCCTTTTTTAAGTAATGCAAATTGCAATCGTAATAAACGGTGATCAAGAAATAAACCTGTGTCTAAATAATCAGTTAAATTCACATAAAATTTAGCCTGTCCTTCAGAAACAATCATGGTATTTTTAATTTGATCAAGCTTTTGATACTGTTGCGTACCCTTTTGCTGCTTACGCTCTTTAATCATTAAGTGATTAGCAGGAATATTTAAAACGAACGGCACCGCTTTAATCACATCCACACTGCGTTGCTCCACTTTTTTAGGATCAATCGACGAAGGGGCCGCATACTCTTGAAGAACAACATAATCATTGTAGATATCAATCGCATACGCATATTCAGGCAAATCTGCATCGTAAACACGATAACAGCTAATTTGATGGCGTTTTGCCCACTTTTGCAAATGAAGGTAATTTTTCTTCAGCCGATTAGCAAACATACTTGCCGCCGGCGACAATGATGGTGTAGATGATGTCACTCGTTGATTAGTCTCATCCATCACAAAACAGTAAGCTTTACACGCAATCGCACCGTTGTATAACGTATATTGCTTGTGTGAACGAAGCCCTGTCGCTTTAGCAAGCAATGAGCTTGG
>JAGVJT010000193.1 GCA_020050955.1 Legionellales bacterium
CTTTCTTTTCTCTTCAACTCAAAGGCAACTTAAAGTGCCCACACAGTTTGTCTCTTTTTCTTAATCAACTTCGCTCTCTCGGCGTGGTGTGCATTCTACGCTTTCACACATCATTGTCAACATCTTTTTGCATATTTTCTTGTTTTTTTGCGTTTCATTCATCTGCTATGCCATTTTAAGCATGCAGACCGGTTAAAAAGAGCGCATAACTCCATATTGATTAAACGTCATGTCATAAGCATTCTTCTCATCGTGCGCTCTAAACTCAGATGTATAAAGTTGCCATGCACGCCAATCAATCGAGGGAAAAAAGACATCTGCTTCAAACTTAGCATGAATAAGCGTCACATAAAGACGCGTTGCAAAAGGCAATGCTTGCTTGAATACATCAGCACCTCCAATCACCATCACTTCAGCATGCTCGCGTGTTAATTCAAATGCTTCATTTAATGTCGACACAACAACAGCCCCTGGAATGTTTAAGGCTTGTCGACTCAACACAACATTTAAACGCTCCGGTAATACCATACCAATAGAGTCAAATGTCTTACGCCCCATGATAATAGGTTTTCCAAGCGTTAGTGTTTTGAAATGTTTAAGATCAGCCGGAAGATGACAAAGCAGATGATTTTCTCTTCCCATACCACCTGATTCATCCATTGCAACAATTAAACTTACATCGCTCATGTTATTTCTCTCTTTGCTGTGCCATGCTCAATGCCATATCAACGGCAGCAATTAAACTACTGGATTTTGCGAGTCCACGTCCAGCAAGATGCAATGCTGTCCCATGATCAACCGATGTGCGAATGATTGGTAACCCTAATGTCACGTTCACCGCATGATCAAAATCGGCATATTTTAAAACCGGTAATCCTTGATCATGATACATTGCTAAAAATACGTCATTTGTCTGAAAATGCTCAGGTATGAATAACGTATCCGCAGGAAATGGACCTTGCACATTAATACCTTCTCGACGTAATTTATCTAACGTCGGTGTAATCACGTCAATTTCCTCTCTGCCCAAGTAACCAGACTCTCCTGCATGAGGATTTAATCCAGCAACACGAATACAAGGTTGTTCCATTCCAAAATCACGTTGCAACCCGTTATGTAATAGCTGGATAACATTATGTAATAAAGAAGGCGTCACTGCATCTGCAACTGATCTTAATGGTAAATGCGTCGTCACTAAGGCCACTTTAAATTGTGAACAAGCAAGCATCATCACCACACGAGGCACATGACAAAGTGAAGCTAAAAACTCAGTATGACCTGTGAACTCAAAACCTGCTTCATTAATCACAGATTTCTGGACAGGTGCGGTCACTAGGCCTGAAAACTCACCAGCAAGACAGCGCTCACCTGCTTCAGTTAACATGCTTAAGACATAAGCCGCATTACGAGGGTCAAGTTCACCAGCCACAACCGCCACAGCACAAAGCCGTGAACACACCACCAATTCACCATGAATAAAAGCCATAGGTTGGTCTTGTACATAATCACGGAATACAATAGAAAGATTTAATTGCCGAGCTCGTTGCATCAAAACATGTTTATCGCCCATCACTACGACAGGATAAACACTAAATGCAAGCGCAAGACATAAGTCAGGCCCTACACCAGCAGGCTCACCACTACTTACAAGTAATGGCTTCATGCCAACTCTTTATCCATGATTTGAACATAGGCATTGGTTCGCATGTGTTGCTGCCAATTTTGAACAGCTTCTGTAAATTTTCGTTGATGCAAGAACTGACGGACTTGTTGGCGCTGAAAGGCTTGAGAATCATCCTCTGTCTTACGTGCTTCAACAAAAATAAGATGCCAACCATACGTTGTTTTTACCGGTTTACTCACAGTATTTAACGGTAAAGCATTCATCGCCTCAGCAAACGCAGGCAATAATTCTTCTGAAGTCACCCATCCAAGATCACCACCATTGGCAGCACTGGCTCGATCAAGTGAATATTGCTTTGCCATCACAGCAAAATTCTTTCCTGATTTAGACTGCTCATATAAGTTTTGAATTTGTTTACTCGCTTCTGCTTCCGTCATGTTGACATCTGGTTTTAATAAAATATGACGAACATGTGTTTTTGTCACTTCATGATGAACCTCATTGCGCCCAACAGCAACTAATTTAATCAATTGAAAACCATTGCCTGCTCGAATAGGACCTGACACTTGGCCTTCTTGCATTTTCACCACTTCATTTGCAAAAATTTCAGGCAGTTCAGCAAGATGACGATCACCTAAATCGCTCGCATCCAACGTATATGTATTATTCGACTCTGTCACCGCTAAACGGCTAAGATCTTCGCCTTGTTTTGCTTTTTGTAATACTGTCTCAGCCTTTTGACGTGCGTCATTAACTTGAGCGCTGGTGGGCTCTTCAGGCAAAGGAATCACAATGTTTTGAACATGAAATGTTTGCGGTGCACTGATTAAATGTTCGGGCGATTTTAAATATTCGTTAACTTGTTGCATGGAAACAACAATCTCTTTCCCCACTGCATTTTGTTGCACACGGTTAATAAGCATATCTTTTCGTAAATTATCTCTGTACGTGTCAAACGTCATGTCTTGTCGCGCAAGCTCTTCACGAAGTGCATCAACTGACAAATGATTCGACGCCGCAATTTTAGTAATGGTTTCATCAAGCTCTGCATTATCAATGCTGATGTCATTATTTTTCGCTAACTGTAACTGGAGCTGTTCATCAATCAAATGTTGCAAAACTTTTTTACGCAACACAGCGTCACCAGGAACTTCCATGTGCCTAGCTAAGAGTTGCTGGCGAGAAAGCTCAACTTGTTGATGAAGTTCGCTTGACGTAATCACATCGTTGTTAACAACGGCCACAACTTTGTCTAACGATTCGGCCCAAGAGCACACCGATAACATCATTAACCACAATCCTAGCTGCTTTCGCATGTTTTTGCCCTCTAAAAATCACGACTGAAATAAATTAACATACCCTGGTAAATAACTTTGAATCGTGCTCGCAGGATCACTGCTTCCTACCGAACCCAATCCTTTTAACAATACTTGTATGTAAACGTTATTATTATACTGCGGCTTTAAGGTCGATGGCGATAAGCTATTAAAAATACGCCCGCCTAATAACCTCATTGCCCAACAACAGCTGTCATATTGAGCACCTAAAAAAGTCATCATGCCATAACGTTCGCTGATGTTGTAACTGTACACACCAATCCCGCTCCACGTTGCCGTTAATGGCCAAGCATAACCTGCTGTCGCTTGATGAAGTGCACCATGCCCCACTTCACCTGCTCGTCCTTGAAAAACATTACCATTCACTAAATAAGAATAACCGAGATGAACAATATGATTTTCTTCTGGTTGATAATGGAAATTAAAATCGCCATTGTTCGTCGCATTCTCTGACGTGTCAAACACCCAATCACCGCTCATGCCCCAATGAGAATTCAATTGTAACATGCCTCGTGATGCAACAGGAGACACGCGCGAGGTAGGGGAAACGTACCCCAGCATAAGGGGGTTATCTTGGCAGCTCCCATCTTGTTGATAACATAATTGTACACGTCTGTTTGAGAAATAACGCAATTGTCCGACAGAAACCATCGCTTTTTCTTGTCCTGTCGCGTCATTTAACCAACGAGACGTGAATGCATACGCCAATTGATTGGCATCACCAATGCGATCAATGCCTGAAAAACGGTTCGCGCGAAATAACTGTTCGGTATTAAAAATCATGTACGCTGAATCAAATGCCGGAACATTAGATTGATTTTGATAAGGCACATTCAAATAATACAACCGAGGCTCAAATGTTTGCGTGTAATGATGATTGGACCACACACCCTGTCGGTCAAACAATAACCCCGAATCAAGACTGTAACGCGGTATCGTGTAATTAAAATCATTCGTTGCCGTCATGCCTTGCGCACTCAGATGGTAATAATTTTCCATCAATTGAACTTCAGGAACAACATACCCCCACGACTCTCGCATAGCAGCTGATAACATCGGATTTGCATGATAACGTGCCCCTTCTGGCTGTAACGGAGCCGAAACAGGCCAACGAAAAGCATCATACTGCCCAATCATTTTTAATTGCCCATTCAACGGAAGCTCGTCATACGTTCCACGAGCTAACAATTGTGGCAATCGTTCATAAATATTATTTACTGTGGCTTGATTAATTGGATTAAGCGTTTGGTACGATTCGGCCATACCACGAAATAACCAATGATCTGTCGTATAACTTAACGTGCCTTCTTGACGTAATTGGTTTTCTGTCACAATGGCAAGGTTACTGCTGAAATCTTGTAAATAGTAATCATCCGAAACGCGTTGATAGTTAAGATGCATCTGTAATTGATCGGTGAATTGCGTATCATCACGCAATAAGACAGACCATCGATTCGTTGATTGATCGCGCAATTGAGGATATTGGGCTTGGTTATTCATTAAAAATGAATGATAGGCACGATCGTTAGGTAAAATCGAGGCGTTTACACTGCCTATCGAGTTTGACGTTAAAAACCGTGAGTCGCCGCCAAGCATCACACCTCGACGTGTGTAAGCATGAGGCATAATGGTTGCATCATAATTCGGTGCAATATTCCAGTAATAAGGTGCCACAAAGTCCCATCCACCGATGTTCGAGTACCCATACATCGGCATCAAAAATCCCGACTTTCGCGCTTTTGATGTCGGAAATGTCAAATAGGGTGTGTATAGAACAGGAACATCATGAACACGCAGTACTGCATCACGCGCATAACCTTGTTTTTTTGCATCATCAAGCTTAATTTCTCGTGCCTCAATGTCCCAATCACGGACTTGTGGCGGGCATGTACTGTAGGTTGTATGCTGTAATAATAAATCTTGATTAGGAAATCGCTGAATCAATCGCGCTAGCCCCCAAGCAGGCAGCCTGGCGCGCGCATGGTGATTGTCGACGCGATACAACGCATGTTCTATTGTCCCTGCATGATCTTGTGGATTAAACGAAACTTTATCCGCCCACATCATCCGAGTCGGTTCGACGTAATGAACATTACCCTGCAATTGAATTTGCGTGATTTGTTGTGTTTTAGGATCGCGAAAAAGTGTTGCAGTTTGTGCAGTCACCATACGTTCGTCTGTTCGAACATCAACATGACCTTGAAGTATTGATTGCCCAACCGCATACATCGACACATGATCTGCTGTCATTTTTGTAATGCCAGGGGAGATAGTTTCAAGAGTTGAAGCAAGATACGAGCCATGACAAATAGCATCATCCGTACGAGCTTCCCACGCTAAACAAGACGCAATTGACGCACGCGATTCTTTCGTCAATTGTCCCTCAGGAACACATGCCATCACAGGCTCTGCGTCTTGTCGCATGGTATTTTCAGGATGCGAAAATGCATGCGTTGCCCAAGCAACACTTGCCATCATCACAACCATGCGCATCTGTATAGATTTGTTCCCAATGTTCAGCGTCACAAAAATACCTTATGATGCGTAAAAAAAAAATGAATCGCCTTCATATGGCCGGGGAGTATATCATGTCTACACGACAAAACGCACTGCACGAATGGCTTACTACAACACAAGGGATGAACGCCTACACACTCACCCCTCTCGCGGGTGATGCAAGCTTTCGGCGTTATTTTCGTTTAACAACCCTAAAATCACGTTATGTCGTGATGGACGCACCGCCCGAAAAAGAAGGCTTAACAACGTTTATTCAAATTGGTCGCGCTCTTGCAGAGCATGGCATTCATACGCCAGCAATTAGCGCGATTGATTTGGAACAGGGTTTTTTATTACTCGAAGATCTTGGTGATATGCTTTTAGGGCATCAATTAACATCACATAATGCTAATGCACGTTATATAGCAGCACTTGATACCTTGCTCAAAATGCAAACCTGCCCAACACCACAATCATCTTATCCCATATTTGATACAGCATTCATGCAACAAGAAATGAACTTATTTCAAACATGGTTTTTAGAGGGTCTTTTAAATATCAACTTGACTGCCTCAGAACAGAAACAACTCAACAACGTTTTCTCATTACTGACTCATCATCTTGAAGAACAACCCACGTGCTTCATCCATCGGGATTACCATTCTCGTAATTTATTAATCGTCAACGAAGAAACACTCGACATTGGTGTCATTGATTTTCAAGACGCCATGCGTGGTCCATTCACTTATGACCTCGTGTCATTATTAAAAGATTGCTACGTTCAATGGCCCGATAAAGAGCGCCACCAATGGATGACATATTTCTATCAAAACCTTCCTCATCAAGCAGGCTGGTCACTTTCTGAGTTTCAACATGGGTTTGATTGGTGCGGTTTACAACGTCACTTCAAAGTTTTAGGCATTTTTGCACGTCTTCATTTGCGCGATAATAAATCCACCTATTTAAAGGACTTACCGCTCACGCTGCATTATGCATTAACGTGCCTGGCACAATACCCAGCGTTTCATTCATTTTATGATATGATGCAAGAACGCGTTGTCCCTATCTTTGAAGAGAAACAAACAGCATGAATACCGCGCTTATTTTATCGGCTGGTCGCGGCGAGCGCCTAAGACCATTGACCAATCAGATCCCTAAAGCACTCTGTGAGGTACAAGGAGAATCATTGCTCAAACGTCATGTCACTCGACTTGCAAAAGCAGGGATCACACGCGTTGTGATTAATCATGCGTACCTTGGTGATCAAATTAAACGCCATTTAGGCAATGGCGAATTATTTAATATTGAAATTATTTATACTCCCGAACCACCTGGTGGGCTAGAAACGGCCGGTGGCATCATCAATGCTCTGCCTTATTTCAACAACAAGCCCTTCATCACGGTAAACGCTGATATTTTCACAGATTTCCCATTTGAAAATCTATATCGAACCATGACACATGGGGTGCATCTTATTTTGGTGCCAAAACGTGATGACCATCGTGGTGATTTTGGTTTATCCGACACATCGATGGTAACCAACGAGCCACCTTCATATGTTTTTCCAGGTATAGCATGCTACGATCCAGCGTTGTTCAAAGAAAAACGTTTATTACGTCATTCGATTACACCATGGCTACGTCAGTGGGTTGACGAAAGTAACGTTTCAGGCGAACTATACCACGGTCGTTGGGTTGACATCGGGACTCCGACTCGCCTTAAACAAGCAAACACTATCGCACGCTAAATTTACCCCGACTTTGTGGGCTGATTCGAAGCCGAAGCTTCTTTCGCTATTTTCACTTCAAGTCGCTTTAATTCACATGGTTGACGACCCGGCTTATGACTTTCTCGCTCAATATATGCCACAAGCCCTCTGTCTTGAGATTGTAATTTTTCTCGTAACACGTCTTGAGACACACAGATAGGCTGTCCTTTCGCATCTTTTTTAATTTGACCATCGTCAGTTGCTTCGTACATAACATGCTCATGACGTATCATTTTCTCTTCTGCAATCCATCCTTTGACCATGGAGTCCATGTATGTACGATTTGCATCGTCCAGTTTTTTACCTCCAGACGCATAACGACGCTCTAATTGACCTTCTTCGCCAAGAATCACTCTCATCACAACTTGAAGCGTTGTTCGAGGAGCGTCGGCTGCTTTCGGCGGTGTTGCCGCACTAATTTGTTGTTGCTCTCGATTTGCAAAAATAGAAGGAATACTCTCACTTTTCCAAAAATTACCAAATGTCATTTGTTGCAAAACGCTTGCAGCATAAGCGCGCATACCCTCCATCAACTCGGAAAATTGCGCCAATGCCTTCTCTGCGATCAAGATCGCTTCAAATCGATAACAAACATACTCTGCTGCCTCTGGGGTCCGCTCGGCCAACTCCATGACCGAGACGACAGCTTCTTTTGATGGGAGTGTCATGTTGTGTTCCTTTTTGTTAGATGAGTCCCGCAGACAACTCACGAGACGCAAGCTTGTGATTAAATGTTAATCCGCTAATCCATCGGTCTTTTATATTTTTCAATCACTGAACTAAATACTTTTTTCTTCATCGAATCAAACGTAAACTCATCGACTTGTATCGCATCCCATCTTGCTTTTTCAATGGAAAGTACGGTCTGCATTTCATCTTCATTAATCACACCCTGTTCAACAAGGTTTAAAAGCTCCTGCTTCAATGAAGTCGCGCATAATCGTTTTGCTGCACTTCGTACACGCTTATAAAGCTCTCGATGCGTCAACATCATTTGAAACGCAGATTCCACGCGATCAATCGGATCATCACTATTACCACTTAAGTATAGTATATCCGACAGCCCATCACGGTAATGATTATTCTTGGTCATTAATTTTGCCAATTGGTGACTGGATTTGTCATGGGGATAGCGCATTGAAGCACCAAATGGAAATGCTACAAATCGCATGAGTTGCCCTAAAACTCTTGAAGGAAAATTTTGACACAGTAAAAGCATAGCTTGTTGCGCGTGGTAAAAACAATATTTAAGCGCCCACTCTGCATGCGCTTTTTCATCTTCATGCGCATCACGCTCTTGATAATAACGAAGCGTTGCCATCCCTAAATAAAGATACGACATCGCATCAGCAAGACGTGCTGATAAACGCTCTTTTCGCTTTAAATCACCGCCTAATACCATCAATGATAAATCTGCAATCCATGCAAAAGCATAGCTTAAACGATTTAATTGCTGACAATAACGCTTTAACGCATGGCGTGGTGTGGTGGTGAACAAACCTGCGGACCATGCAGAACAAATTGTTTTTGCAAAGTTTTGTAAAAAATAATAACCATGTTGCCAAAAAAGTTGACGAAACGCGGCTTTATCATCTTTAGTGATCGCATAAAATTCGTCTCGAATAAAAGGATGGCATGCCATGGAACCTTGGCCAAAAATCAACAGATTACGCGTCATGATATTGGCACCTTCCACCGTCACAGAAATGGGAATGCCTTGATAATAATTCATCAAATAATTGCGAGGCCCCGTCACCACCGCACGCCCGCCATGAATATCCATCGCGTGATTAAGCGTGGTACGAGCAAGTTCGGTATTGAAATATTTTGTAATAGCAGACGCAACAGAGGGTTTTTTATGCGCGTTTACTGCAGCTAAAGTTAAAAGACGCGTTGCATTCACGATGTAATTTAAGCCTGCAATTTCAGCGAGCTTTTCTTCTACACCTTCAAATTGCGCTAACTCAACGTTAAATTGACGACGCACTCTTGCAAAAGCACCTGTCGCTAAATAAGCCACAGAAGACGATGCTGCACCCAATGCAGGCAATGAAA
>JAGVJT010000231.1 GCA_020050955.1 Legionellales bacterium
AACGGTGGATCATCTGAATTAATGCAAATGGACAGTCCTTTTTCAAAAAACACTGGAAGCGGATGAGCTTGCATGGTTGGAAACAAACCAAATTTAATGTTGCTTGAAGGGCATAACTCCAATGTAATCTGCTTATCTTTTAAAATCGTCATCATCTCTTCTGAATAAATGGCCTGCACACCATGCCCAATACGACGAAGAGGAAGATAGTTCAATGCATCCATCATGCTACTTGCCGGTGCAAACTCACCTGCGTGCGCCGTGCAAGCAAGCCCTTCGGATGACGCAATATGATAGGCTTTTTCAAATAACTGTGGTGGGAAACCTAACTCATCGCCCCCCATGGCAAATCCAACAACACAGGGTAATTTATCGCGAACACCTTCACGTGCAACACGCTCTGCAACGTCTGCACCAAATTGACGAGCAACTGTCAATAAAATACGCCCAACAATACCAAACGCCTTTTCTGCATCATCAACAGCCTGCTGAATCGCCAATAGATGTTCTTTTGACGCAATACCACTGACTTTTTCAGCATGATTCGGGGAATACATCATTTCAACATAAATGACGTCATCTTTCGCGCATGAGCGCAAGTAATCAAACGTCAAATCATAATAATCTTGAGGAACTTTGATAAGATCTGCCAGCGTATCATAAACGGTTAAAAAATGAAGAAAATCATGAGAAACATAGCTTTCTCCATCGCGAGCAACTAACCCTTCAGGAAACATCAATTGATTACGTTTGGCTAATATTTTCGCAAGAGACGGCGAAATAGTACCTTCAAGATGCACATGCAACTCTGCTTTTTTAACACTCATAATAATAGGTCCTCAGAATCGTTTCTGGTAACTTTAACGAATATTCGGTAAAATTTATTATACACCATGAACAAGGTAATAAACGATGAGCACCCCTGATATTGATAAAGCATACATTAGCCCTTACGATAAGTTTCTTTATACGTTCGATGCGAATCACACGCCTTCTGCGTCACAACAAAAAGAAATCAAGAAACATCAACGTATTGCTAAATTGCGCGACCAAGCGACACCAAACACCTCTGATGATAAACACTGGGATGGTTTCTAAAAAGGAATAAGCATGCCTATTTGGTTTCAACCGTTTACTCTTGATGATTTAAATCGACGCAGTGCACACACTTTGGCGGATTTTTTAAACATCGAATTTACCATCATTGGTGATGACACGCTCACCGCGACGATGCCTGCAGATGCTCGCTCAAAACAGCCTCTTGGTATTGTACACGGTGGCGCTAATGTCGTGTTGGCAGAAACCATTGCAAGTACCGCCGCAAACTGTGTTGTTGATTTAGCACAGTTTTACTGCGTTGGCCTTGAAATTAATGCAAACCATTTAAAACCAGTCCGAGAAGGACTCATCACTGCCGTTACACGCCCTATTCATATCGGAAGAACCACGCAAGTATGGCATGTCGAGCTATTTAATATGGACGGCAAAATATCATGCATTTCTCGCATGACAGCAGCAGTCATACCTCGTCAACGCTAATCATATTGCTAACTCATAGAGTTAAATAAAATCACGCTTAAAAAAAAGCCCCTACTTGGGGCTTTTTGATGTTGTACTTGATTATTGCTGAGGACCACGTTGCTCAATATCTTTGATATCTTGCAAAAGCTCAGTATTTTCAAAGATTTTATCTAATTGAGATTTGAGACCCGCTGTATCCCATACATTTTCAGCTTTTGTTTTAAACATCGTTGGCTGATATGTTTCTGGAATTTTAACAAACGACATAATCGCTTGTAACGCGTAAATCAACGCATTTACAAGTGGTTTGACATAGTTACTCCAAATGCCAGGCTCTTTTGCAAATGCTTTTTCAGCCTGTTTAATATCACCCATCATCGCGTCTTTCATCGTCATAAATGCTTGAGTACCTTGCTTTTTCTCAAAGTCATAAAGATGTGTGCCTAATTTCACAGCTAAACTATCAAGCGCTCCTTGATGTTCTTCACGAAGGTTTGTATCGTCCTTTAACTCAGAAATTTTTATGATGATCATAGCAATTTCCATCAGACGATCATCGACACGCTGTTTCGCGTCCTTGAATAAACCCTCAGGCGATGTTTTGTCCATGCCTCGTGGTACTTTCTGTACCGGTGGTTTTTGGGGACCAAACACAGGCCCAATTTCTCGTGGAGACCGACCCGGCAACGGCGATGGAGCTCCCATAGATTGAGATGGCGCGGACGCAACCAATGTTGGCATCGTACCACCAATCATGCCAACGCTTGACATCATGCCATGATTCATCGTGCGATTTTTACCATGAGTAGGTGTACGCGCCATGGTCATATTACGTACAGCAAGCAACATGGCCGTTAATCCTTGCATCACATCGCCGATATTCTTTAATGACATGGGCTTACGCTCACCACCGGTTGATAATGATAAATCGTACCTGGTTCTAGCATTATTCATCGCATCCATAAGCTCACGTCGTTGCCCTTGTTGGAGCAACATGCCTTGTGCCGCAGGACTCATTAATGCCATTGCATCTGCAGAAGGCACGCCACCGGTGGATAATCCGTCCGCCAATTGCATTACCGCAGAAATGTGTGTTGGTAACTCGGAAGAACCTGCAACGAGTAAGTTATGCGAAATCGCAACGTCTAACGCTGCCATTTGCTCTGACGATGCCACACCCCACATTATGCCTGATGTCGAGTTAGACATCATCGCTGACATCAATAGGTTGCGACGCACAGTCATATTGCTGCCAAAATCTTCCGCAGAAACTGACGTCAATGTCAACTCTCGTCTATCATTTTCCATCACAACATAAATAAATTGTCCTGCTCCACTCGCTAACGGCACAATAACTTGCGAGACTAATTGCTCAACAGCAGCTTCTGCACGTGTTTTTGCTTCTTCAGCCGTCACACCAGTTTCCATTAATTGTGCGATCAACATGTTTCGCTCGTCAGTCAACCCTTCAACTAAAGCTTCCACAATTTCAGCAGACTCGGTTGCTGCAAGTGTCGCTAACTGCATGTTCAAACTACCTTTGAATGTCGTCAGTGCACCGTGATCTGCTGCAACACCTGCAGCAATTGATTGCAAATGCGTTTGATTGGTTGAGGATAAACTTACCGAGCTTGGTAAACTTAACATCCCGCTTAAAAATTGACCTGCCACCTGACGAGGCGTCATATCTTCGACCACGTCTTCTGCTTGAACGAGTGCTTCTTCAATATGGGCACCTTGCTCAATCACCGCAACTGCTGCTGCAAGATTTGTCATCTCAAACGTAGATAAACGCGCATTAGGATGCTGTTGACGAAGTTCTTTTAATTTTGCCAAAGCAGCCTTGGCTTTATCAAACTCAGTAATATTTAACTCAGTATTATTGCCTCGACCTCTAACGCTCGCTAAAACCTCACTCACAAGTTTAGCCATTTTCGTTGTATCAGGACGTGCGTGACGAGAAGCCTCTTCTTGCTTGCGCTCCACTTCTCGATGCATCGCTTTTCCTTGAGCATCAAGTGTCGTGTATTCTTGCGATAACTCACGAAGTGAATCTTGTTGCTTACGCGTCGTCAAGCTTTTATCTTTTTTCAACTCTTTCAACAAAGTAGCTATCTGCTTTGTTTCATGCAAATATCGTTCAGCATTATGATGCTCAATAGCACTGCGCATACGTGCTAATGCTTTAACCACATTAGACAACTGATCAACTGCACCTTGAACATGGGTTTCATTCTGCATTACTGGTGGTCTTGATTTTGCCATGATACTCTCCTGGTGAATTCTTTTTCCTGACAGATTGTTATGATGCTTCGCTGTTGCTTTAGACTCTTTTGTAAGCGACGGATCATACCTGAACACAGAGCCTACCGACACTTTTTTCGTTAACGACGCTTGTTGTATTACAGGTGCATCTGTAGACGTTATCGGCAGCACATCTGATTTCTGTAGCGCCATTTGTTCATCACGCGTAACAGGTGCAGATAAATGTGTTTCAACCACATTCGGAACATGATGATGACCCACACCGATTATACTGTCTTCTGTTGGCAGCTGATGATGCTGTTGACGTGCGTGACTACTGTCTACCATCACCCGCCATAACGCAGATAGCTCCAAAAATCGACGCTTTTCATCAGCGCTGTATAAAGGTTTGGGTAATGATGCAACCATCGATGGCGATGTTACTAATCCTGAAACTTGTTGTGATGTTAGTAGATAAGGGCGGCGAACACTTCCTAATTGCCCTTGAGCATTAGGCACCATGACGTCCATCTGCACAGTCACGCCTTCACTCATAGCCTGTTGTAAAAACGCTTGCAACTGCCTAAACAATGCAGCACTTTCCTGGGTGCCACTTAACAACAGATCCACATCAATTAATGTGGCAAATTGGACATCATTCACATTTTTTGTTTGTAACACTAATTGTCCGTGAGGTGTGATGGCCATCAATTCGCAAACTTGCACCACCGATGCCATGGATTCATCCGTTGCCGCCATACGTACAACGCTCGTGAACGCATTGTCAACATCTTCAGAGGATGACCAAACACTTAAGATATCATCGGTGGTTCTAGGAGATTGCATCACCACCTGTGCAAGTACACTCGGAGACATCGTCGCTAAATGTTGGAAAAAAATATCTGGATTTAATGCGCTTGCGTCAACATGCGATGACGACACAACAGCACTTGATGGCACGTGCACTCCATCTTCAACCATGGATACTGCAGAGCGGTATGACGCAACTTCGTCGGCAAGTTTCGAGACCTCACGCTGCTTTTGTAGAAGAAAATTAATCATATTCTCTTCTTGTCGCGAAGAAAGATTTGTCGTTTGCATACTCGCTGATAATGCCACGACAGCTTCCATGAAACGCTCTTGCTGTTTGGTAAAATTACCAATTTTATCTTCCAGAGTCCTACCATTCTCAACGTCTAAATTTTGTCGTATTTTTTTCAAAATATCATGTATGTCATTAACCACTTGAATTTTTTGTTTCAGCGCTTCAATCACCGCACTGTTCAATGTCGGCGCTTGTTTAGTGGATGGTGCGACGCGTAAAGATATACCAAGAAGTTGTTGTAATTTTTTATCGGCCTGGCTACCTTTTTTACCACCTGCGTTAATGTAGCGCGTCATGAGATTTTGCCACATTTTTTTAGCATCTCTTAACTCTTTATCTGTTTTAAAGCTCAGACTATCTGCAAATGGAAGACGCTCGATTTCTTGTAATATTATAGACAATTTCTTGTTTGAGCCACCGCTCGTACTGATGTTTGATCCCATAGAAGGCATTCCTCTTGTTTTGACTTTTTCCGGTTTAGATTCAGGCCTGGCTGCAGTAGCATTCATCGCCATCGTCATTTGTGTTGTTGAAGAAGGACGTGCGAAATTTCGTTGCTCTTCTTCACGCCGTATCGCGTTTTTTTGTTCAGATATATGTCGTCGCATATCTTGATAAAGCTTGTTTAACTCTTTGCCATAATAACCTTGAGGATGACCACCAGCTTCACGATAAGCCACTCTCAAGAAATACAATCGATTAAGATTCGAATCGGATGGTTCTAATGGCACTGCCAAGATGTCGTCAATCTCTTGATACACATGCGCCAAGGCATCTTCTACCTCGCTTCGCTGCGGTGTATTTAACCCACCTAGAAGCCGTGTCATGTCATCTACAACCATGCTCGCACCTGTCAACGACAATGATCCGATCGCCGTATTATCATGAGTCAGATCATCGGTTAATAACTCATTAATAGATTCTTGAGATAACATCGTGACCGAACCAAACGATGCTTGCTGTTCACGAAGCTGTTGCAACTCTTTATCCGTCACGAATAGACCCAGCCATTGAATACGATGCGAGTCGTCAATACTCGCCATAAAAGCGCGTAGCATCGTTGTATTTACAAATTCAGATAATCTTGAAACGGGCATTGTTAGTAAGTGTCTTTCATCTGTTGATGTCACACCTAAAATAACGGCCTGAGAAAACTCACCACTTGCCAATCGCGTGATATCATGTGCTTGAGACGCATCTCTTGTTTCATTGGTCATGACAGAGTTATTGACATCAGACGTATTGGGATCTGGACGAGGCGTATACGTTTGAAGCTCAATTTGACGCTCAGAAGGCTCGATAGGCTCAGTACTCCCCCATAACCAATTCACCCATCTTTCTACAAATGAATCTTGCGCTAATTCATTAGCTGGCCTTGTTGAAAAACGTGCAGCGCTGGCCTCAAACCCAAAACCATAAATTGCTCTGTCAGTACGGCGCTCCATTGTTGGGCGCGTTACTGATGATTTTTTTCTCATACTATTCTCCGATGAGTCTCTTACCCAAGATTGCGTCATCTCGATAGTTGTGCTCATTAATTGTAAAAAGAAATCACCTTGCGGCAGATGATCATCCGTGCCACTTAATAACGTGACAAGATTTTGTTGCATTTGATTAGGCTGTTCAGAATCATTAAGTCGAGACATTAATTGCGCAACTGACAATGTGTTCATCGGTCTTATGGCGAGCGCGGCAACATCTTCATGTGTGGTGAATGTGCCTAACCATCTGCCTGGATGAGGCTGAAATCGCTTAAAAAAACTCATCGCCGACTGAGGGTTTACAAGTAATGCATGAATGTTCACATGTGTTGTAACAAGACCTTTTGGTGTCTGCATGAACAATGAAAAATAAGATAGTTTTCCTTGAGACATGAGTGCTTTGTTTTGCGATAAAACACGCCCCAACACCGTCGATTGAAGGATCAATGACGTGTTAATTGGCTCATGAACACTGTCTTTTAACGCTCTTTGTACAATTTGATTATAAGTTGATTGATCAAATGTGTTAGCAGAAAAAGGCGTCGACACCCATTGTTGCGTTCCAACTTTTGGCACACGCGCTGCATTAGCAAACGATGAAGCCACTGGTACATGCGGATGAGATGTCACCGTACTTAGGCCTAACCATGAAAAAAGAATCCGTCCTAGATTCATATCATCATCCTTGATAACCGGTTCTCCTGATGTCGGTAATCGCTCTTCAGAATTACGCTTCATTGTTACATCCTGTTTTTAATCGCAATGATTATTTATTTTTCATTATAGACTAAATTTTATTAAGAAAAAATTAAGAATGAGTTTTTGTAACTCATGATGATCTTTTGGTATCCATTTGAATGCTTCATATTGCATATCAACTCACGGCATCCTGAGATGTGAGCTCATCGCTTGAAGTTAATCTCTCGCCACACGAAAGACCACATCAAAAGAGGTCTTTTCGAGCGTAGCGAGGAGGTCTCTCGCTTTGCTCAGGATGACATGGTTGAAACTCGTAGACACGCTGCGGGAGGTAGACTTAAGAGCCAAGCGCCCCTTCATTATGCCCCTCGACACTGATGAGTTTGCACAAATTGAATGTCAGCAAGAAGATCTCGCTGCTCAAAAATAGTGCTTAACTTTGATTCAAGCTCTAATTTTTCCCACTCAATTGCCGCATATGTTGGTTTTACTTTAAACAACGTCGGTTGATAATTTTCTGGGACATGAATCATCGTCATGATCGTTTTCAATGCGTTAATCATTGCATTAACCAACGGCATCACGTAATTACGCCACACACCCGGTTCATGTGCGAATGCTTGTTCAGCTTGTTTAATATCAACCATCATCGCCGTTTTGCATTGCATGAATTGCTTATCACCTTGATTATTCACAAAATCGGTTAAATGTTTACCCAATGACATGGTTAATGTTGCAATAGCTTGTTTGTGTTCGCGATGAATTGCGCGATGATTCTGCAGCGTATACGTATCTGCAATCAATGCAGCAATTTTAATTAATTCATCATCAACCCTTACTTGCGCTTTTTTAAGTAATAATACAGGTGATGTCTTATCAATGAGTGGTCTTGGAATTTGTTTAACGTATTCCACCGACTCATCTGAGTCGTCATCATCTTCAGATTCAGCAACAGGTCCAACCACAGGAGACAGAGGTATGATTATTGATGGCATTTTTCCTACGGGGAGTTTAATGAAAGGCGTCATGGAAATTTGGCGAGACGGCTTTTGATAACGCGTTGATGCGACGACATTGCGCGCCGTTAAAAACATCGTTGAAGACACGCGCAACACAGCAACAACACCATTTAATGACAGTGGCTCTTGAGCATTCATTGGCAGCATACGCTGATACTTATACTGAGCTTGCTGAAGAGCAGTTAGAACATCCGCATGTTGTGCGCCAGTCAATGCTTGTGCAGCTGGATTTATCAACGCGAGTATATCAGACGTATCCATATCGCCTCGTGCTAACTGCGTTGATGTTTGCATAATCATAGGAACATGCACAGCCCATTGAGCGTCGCCTGCTGTTAATAATTGGTGCGTAATAGCAACATCCAACGCCGCTAATTGCTCGCTTGACGCAACACCCCACAATCTATGTTGAGCTGCGGCTTGCGGCATCATCATATGCACAAGCAATAAATTACGCGCAACCACAGGATCATGCATAAAATCATGTACCGATACTGTCGTTAACACAAGCTGACGTTGAGAATTTACATGCAAAGTATAAATAAATTGACCATCACCCGTTAACAATGGAATAACAACTTCTTGAACAAGTTGCTCGATAACTCGCTCTACACGCGCATTTGCTTCTTCAACTGCCATGCCGGTTTCGGTAAGCTGTGCGACGAGCATCCGTCTATTTTCTGATAAAGCATTCACCAACATCTGCCTTTGCTGCACCACAATTGCTGAAGAATGCCCCATGACCGCTACCAATTGCATATTCAAATGATGCTCAAAAGCAACAACACTTGTTGTATCACGATCAGACAAACGAGCAACATTGCCTTGCCTTAACAAAGGAGCACGACCTTGCAGCCCTAACAAGCCTCCTAATAAATAACTTGCCACTTCTTGAGGTGTGCCAGCATGAACTTCTTCTTGTGCGTTCTGATATTCACGTTCAATGGATAACGCCTGTTGCATGACTTGTTGAGTCATGGCCAATCGTCGCATATCAAAACTTGATAACCGTGCATGAGGGTAATGTTGACGATGCGATTGCAATTGTTGATACGCGCCTCTTGCTGCATCAAAATTACCGACATGCATTTCAACAGTATCATTGTGCATGGTAAAATGTTGCTGAAAATCACGTGCCAATTGTAATAAACGACCGCTTTGCGATG
>JAGVJT010000090.1 GCA_020050955.1 Legionellales bacterium
AAAAGAAAAGCAAAAAATCGGTTAATCAAAGAAAAACAAGCAGTTGAAAATAGAATTAAATTTGGGCGAACAAAAATTGAAAAACAGACCGCACATCAAAAAAGCCAGCGTGATACACGCCATCTGGATGCGCACAAATTAGAAAAACTCGATAACGACCGCCCCCAAACGACAAACATTGCAAACACCCCACAGACCCATGATTGATTAAGTTTAAAACAAGTATGATACAATCATGTTATCCCCTATTTTTTAAAGAACCACACATGCAACCCTCGAAAAATAGTGAAGAAATTCGAAAAAAGCGTGTTCAAAATAATCCTTTGGTTTGATTTGAAAAAAATAGATTTCGCTGCAACAGCAAACACATTGCGTCCGACTTAAAAAATCACCTTACCATAGGAATTTTTATTTAGTAACCAAATACATACTCACTGGATTTTTAATTATTTTTCCATTTTCACTGGTCGGAGAATTGGATAAAGTTAGTATAGTTTGGCTCACTATTCCCGTGAGAATTGTCATCAGCTGGATATTTGTTTATTTAGGAAAAGTCGGACAATAGACCCTCAACCCATTTGAAGGGGGTGTCAATGATGCCCCTATCACGGCTATGTCAAAAAATATTGAAATTGAGCTAAAACAAGCATTAGACATTCCTGAGATCCCAGATGAAATAAAACCCATGAATCATATTTTAATATAATTCAACGCTCGCGCTTACTCGCATGCTCAACATAAAAATCAATAAATCGCCTAATTTTAGGCTGTAAATATCGGTTTTGTTGATAGTATAGATAAACAGATTGATTTTTTTCACTAAACTCAGGCAAAACTTCAACCAATCGTCCATCCTCCAGTGCATCCTTCACCATGTAATCGTGCAGTCGTACAATCCCCATACCTTGTATGGCGCACTCACACATGGCGCGACTATCATTCAACGATAACCTAGGCTCAACATAAACTTCTTTTTTGTCATTAAAAATCAAGATGTTTACAGGCTTACGCATGCTATGCGCAATGTAGTGGTGCTGAGACAAATCAGACGGATGCTGAGGTCTTCCATATTTTTCTAAATAATCAGTCGATGCGCAAAGAACATACCGTGCTGTCGCCACTTGACGACGTATCAGTGTAGGCACCCCCGCCATCGATATACCAAAAACAATATCAATGCTTTCATCCAATAAATCGGGAAAACGCTCTGCAAGCTCAAGGTTAACCTGTAGCTTTGGATAACGTGCCATGAATGCAGGCAATCGAGGAATAAGGTATGTCATCGCAAAATACCGATTACTCATAACACGCAACAAGCCAGCTGGCTCAGATTGACTATGCGCAAGACTCGTTTCAATCTCGCTCAATGCAACTAACGTTTTTTTAGCCTGCTGATAATAGGCTGAACCCGCTTCGGTTAACGTGACCTGTCTTGTTGTTCGTTGCAACAGCGTGACATTTAAATCCGATTCAAGACGCGTCACCTGCTTACTCATCGCCGCCGTAGACACCCCCTCTTTTCTTGCAGCTGCAGCAAAACCACGCTGTTCGACAACCGCAATAAACGCGGCAATGCGCTCAAGTTTACTCATAAAATTATTGAAAATAAGTTAACAATAGTCAACCAAATACTATATAGATCAATATTTTGTCAACAATTATAATTCTCCCTATTCAACATCAATATCCGAAATTCATGCCATGCACCAGAAACTAACTTTTTTTACCTTATCACTGCTCATTTCATTTGCTTCAGTCAATGCCGTATTGTTTACACCTGCGCTGCCGAACATCGCTCATTTTTTTAACATCGATGAAAACACGACCCAGCAAACAATCACCTTGTTCTTAATAGGCTACGCGTTAGGTCAGCTCATTTACGGCCCACTTGCTAATCGCTTTGGTCGAAAAAATGCTATCTACATGGGCATAGTCCTGCAAATTATCAGTAGCTTTTTGTGCGTATTCGCGGGCACCACACGCACATACACACTACTCATTGTCGCGCGCTTCATGCTGGCTTTAGGCGCAGGCGTAGGGTTAAAAATGACGTTTACGCTGGTCAATGAATACTACAAACCCAATATAGCAAGCCGCATGATCGCGTATCTTCTCGTCGCTTTTGCTATAACACCAGCATTGAGCGTAGCACTTGGCGGCCTATTAACGGCACATTATGGATGGACAAGTTGTTTTTATGCAGGGGCAATGTATGGGCTTATCTTATTATTTTTTGTCAGCCGTCTGCCAGAGACACAATCCACACGAGATCTTGATGCATTAAAAATTAAACCATTGTTAAGACACTACGCACAACAATTTAAACATCAACAGCTGATTGTCGGAGGGCTACTCATGGGGTGTGCTTCATGCTTTGTGTATGTTTTTACAACCATAACACCGTTCGTTGCTATCAATCTTTTAGGCTTAAGCAGCACAAAATATGGGTTTGCTAACACGATCCCACCAATAGGACTTGTGTTCGGCTCTATAGTAAACGCAAAACTATCGAGGCATTATGGACTACTATCCATCATTCGTATTGGAATCATCATCACCAGCATTGGAACCGTGTCAATGCTAATCGCCATTAGCATGAAGTTATCCGCGTTAATGTCCCTATTTGTACCAATGGTAATGATTTATTTTGGCTCATGTTTAATGTTAGCCAATGCATCCACCATCGCCATGCGTCATACTCATGATAAAGCACACGGCTCCGCTGTTATGAACTTTATCAACATGGGACTCACAACAATGCTCGTATTGAGCCTCTCTTCATATACCATCACACTGTCACTGTTACCAAACATTTACTTAATATTGTGTGTTGTAAGTTTCGGTATTCTTCAATTCATCAATGAAAAACAAACTACCGAATAATTTGCCGCTCCCACAATGCTAAACCATCAATCTGCGTGCCTTCTTCTGTACGGATTAAATTCACAGGTTGCTGTTGAGAAAGCTTCTCAATGTGTAGCGCAAGCGGTTGTGAATGCGTCGTGAGCCATACTTGAGAAGATTTTGACGCCATGACAATTAACTCCGCAAGCGGCTGCATAAGTTCAGGATGCAAACTCATTTCAGGCTCGTTCAGCGCCAGTAACGTTGCCGGTCGTGGGCTTAATAAAGCAGCGATTAAACATAAGTACCGTAATGTGCCATCTGAAAGCTCACGTGCTTCCAACGGCCGCAAAATGCCAGGCATTTTTAGTTGAATATCAAAGCGAGTCTTTTCATCAACATGAATGACGAGCCTCGCTCCTGGAAATGCTTTATCAATGGCATCGTGTAGCAGCGAATCGTTTCCTATTTCAATGATCGTTTGTAACGCGGCGGCAAGATTATACCCATCTTCACTTAACACCACAGTGCGTGTTCCAATTTGTGGGCCTCTGATAGGTGAGTCGGCATCGGTGCGAAAATGATGGTAAAATCGCCATTTCTTAATTTCTTGACTTAAGAAAAACAGCTCTGGGTGTAAATGCGGCTCTTGTAGTTGTGATAAAACAGACTCTGACTGTGATAAACTCGCGGGATAAGGTATGCGAACGCCATCTTGACTCATCATCCAAGTGCTATTATTTTTTCTTTCGACTAACGTCGAGCTCGGCCGCTTCGTTTCACCAAACCAGACATATTCGGCTTTTACTTCTGGATCGAGTGCAAACATCGAAGAGGATGGGGTGGGCAATCCACACGCGATTTCATACTGCAGCTCATCAAGTTGAACACTTAAGGTTAGGCGCACAGGCGCCTTAGAAGAAGTCATTTGTTTTTTCTGACCCGCCCATAACACCGAAGGCATACCCCCCTCACGCGCAAGCGTTTCTGCTAACTGACCATTTGCGGCTTTCGCTATCAAATGAATCGCTTTGTATAAATTACTCTTGCCCGAACCATTCGCACCTACAATCACATTCATATCATGCATTTTCAAACGCATGTTTTGAATCGAACGATACCCTTGAATGCATAAAGTTTTAATTGCCATAACGATTATGCCTTAACAATGTGACAACATTTTATATTCACTTTTAGAAAACGCAGGATGACCAGCAACCATTTCATATTACTAGATTATGCTTCGTATTACCTACACTGATTTAAATT
>JAGVJT010000159.1 GCA_020050955.1 Legionellales bacterium
CGATCGCGCAACGGTGAGGTTAACGAACCCGCTCTTGTTGTCGCACCAACCAATGTAAACGGAGGAAGATCAAGCTTGATTGTGCGTGCTGCAGGCCCCTCTCCGATTAAAATATCTAATTTATAATCTTCCATCGCAGGGTATAAAATTTCTTCAATGACTGGGCTTAAGCGATGTATTTCGTCAATAAAAAGTACATCATTTTCTTGAAGATTCGTCAAAATAGCAGCGATATCACCCGCACGCTCCAGCACAGGGCCTGATGTTTGCCTAAGATTAACATTTAACTCATGCGCAATAATATTAGCAAGTGTCGTTTTTCCAAGTCCTGGCGGGCCAAAAATTAACACATGATCTAATGCCTCATGTCGTCTTAATGCCGCTTCAATAAAAACCTGCATTTGAAGCCGCACATCTTCTTGCCCGATGTATTCCTCCAATCGAAGCGGACGAATAGCTCGGTCTAATGCCTCTTCCGACGCGTTGGATTGTACACTAACTAAACGATCACTTTCCAGCATGACTCAACTCTATTCAATGAAGACATGAGCGTTTATCATATCAAAATAGACAAGAAAGCTCGATGCTTCGCGACTGTTTTTCTTCATACAACACAATAGTTTTCGTCAATCAATCAAAGCTTCGCGTTGCTTCAACTGAATATCCAAATTAAATTGCTCAATAATGGCTTGCACAATGCGCTCCGATGCCTTACCGTCGCCATAAGGATTTTGTGCATAACTCATTTGTTGATACAACTCACTATTATTCAATAACTCTTCGACATGCTGCACAATACTATCAGCATCCGTTCCAACAAGCCTCACAGTCCCTGCTGCAAGCGCCTCAGGACGCTCTGTTTTTTCTCTCATGACCAATACAGGTTTACCAAGTGATGGCGCCTCTTCTTGAATACCGCCTGAATCTGTTAAAATTAAATGCGACATCTTCATTAAATAAACAAATGGTAAATAATCGACAGGATCAATCAAATAAACATTAGGAATAGCAGACAAAATCTGTTTAACAGGCTCTTGGACACGTGGATTTAAATGCACAGGATAGACTAAGTCAACATCAGGGTATAAACACGCAATGCGTTTTAATGCCTGGCAAATGTGAAGAAAGCCTTCACCAAAACTCTCTCGGCGATGGCCTGTGATAAGAATCATTTTTCGCATCGACGATAAAAAACTAAACTGCTGCCGCAACTCGTTCATCAACGTTGGTTCTGATTGAAGTTTTTTTAATGCATCGTGCAATGCATCAATCACCGTATTTCCTGTTACGTGAATAGAACCAGATGAAACACCTTCGCGCAATAAATTAGCGCGCGCGCTTTCTGTCGGCGCAAAATGCAACGTAGCTAATCCTCCCACTAGCTTACGATTAGCTTCCTCAGGCCAAGGTAACATGAGATTCCCTGTACGTAATCCTGCCTCCACATGCCCAATAGGAACATGATGATAATAAGCAGACAATGCAGTGGTTAATGCTGTTGTGGTATCGCCATGCACAAGCACAAGATGGGGCTTATGTTTTATCATGATATCACGTAGTCCAACCAACATTTTTGCTGTTAATTGACTTAAATCTTGATCGGGTGCCATGACATGCAAATTGGATTCTGGCGTAATATTAAATACATGAAGTACAGAATCAAGCATTTTCTCATGCTGGCCAGTGACACAAACATGGTTATCAATTCGAGGGTAAGCATTTAAATGTTTAATTAAAGGCGCCATTTTGATAGCTTCTGGGCGTGTTCCAAAAACACATAAAGTCCTTATCGTCATTACGCATCTCCTTTCACAACAAACTACATCAAAGCATGCCTTAATTTTCAGGGTCAATCAATGTAAACACAGCAGAATAAGGTGCAAGATACGTCATCACTTTTTCAATCAAAAGCTCATTGGTTGGATCATCAATACCGAGTATCATTTTTTTAGCATCACTATCAACAACTAACGGCTTCACATTGTAATTTATCAACCAGCGCCATGTTTTTTTAGGCAGTAATGATTCAGAACGCACGAGAGCCTCACTCACACGACTTTGAGGAAAACAATTTAAATCATACTGCTTGGCAAGCCATTGCGATAGTGCACTTTGCGTCATAACATTTAGGCGACATAAAACTTGCCCAAGTCGCTCACCTGTTTTTTGCTGTTCAAGAATCGCTTGATGCAGTTGTTCAGACGTGACCTCTCCTGACTCAATCAATAAATCACCTAAACGGCGACGATAAGGTGTTAAAACATGACTGCCAGGAAAATGGTGATCTGTTTTATCCCAGATAGGTCCTTTCGATTGTGTTTGCTTTGGTGCGTTAATGTTGAAATAAACACTGTATGCTCTTAAAACAGCATGAAGATTTAACAAGTTGCCATAAAATGTTCTTGGAATCGATAATAACGCAGGCCACCAACTATAAATTCGTCGTACAGCAATCATGCGTTGGATCATACGCTCAATCATAATAAATGTCACAGCACTCACAATCCACCAAACCCATGCATGCATGTTAAATTGCTCTTGCAAAGATGGGTACGTAGGATTGGTTAATGTCAATAACGAATAAATCGCCCAAAATCCAAAAACAAAGTACCCAAATCCATTAATAAAATGGGTCATGAATGCTTTTCTATCATGACTCAAGGAATAACGTACTCGCCATTCTGTTGGCCATCGACTATGCTCCCACTCTTGGAAAACAATCCCAATAATCCAACGCGCTTTTTGCCGCACAGCTTTCGTATATTCCATGGGAAAAAGTGCGCGTGTTGCAATCATTTCTTTATGAACTTTTTGTACATACCCTTTACGAAACCATCCTTTTGGCTGCCATTTCATTCGAAGCACGTGCTGTGTGACAAAAATTTGCTTAAACTGCTTTAATCGAATGGTTAATGATGTTCGATAATCTTCTGTCAACGAGTCTATTGAAAATGGTCCAGGAGCACCTTCTAATGTCAATTCTTCAAGCACTGCTCGTGAAAACGCTGTACCAACAC
>JAGVJT010000056.1 GCA_020050955.1 Legionellales bacterium
ATCAAAAATTAACAGGTGAGCGTGGTATTTTTTCAACAAGACTCGCGTACATCCTTGTTCAACGTTATGGTAATCAAACAC
This sequence comes from Legionellales bacterium, assembly GCA_020050955.1. GTDB lineage: Bacteria > Pseudomonadota > Gammaproteobacteria > Legionellales > Legionellaceae > JAGVJT01. Next base: position 82 of record JAGVJT010000056.1, read on the forward strand.
GTTATTCACTTGAAGTCTCTGATGCAGATAGTAGTAACCCACGAAGTCTTGTGACATCAACTGATCCATTGATGTCGCCGGCTTGGTCGCCAGATGGCCGCCAGATTGCGTATGTTTCGTTTGAAAAAAAGCGCGCACAAATTTTCATGGTTGCTGTCGAAACAGGACAGCGCCGATTATTAACTGATTTTCCTGGTATTAATGGTGCGCCAGCATGGTCACCGGATGGTCGTCAGTTGGCGGTGGTATTATCAAAAGGTGGCTCTCCTAAAATATACATGGTTGATTTAGCATCTGGCGCCATGAAGCAAGTGACCTTTGGTGAGGCAATTGACACGGAGCCTCGTTTTTCTCCAGATGGAACCTCGTTATTGTTTACGTCAGGTCGTGGCGGTTCTCCTCAAGTGTATAAACTCAATCTAGCCAGTGGTGCGATAAGTCGTGTTACGTTTGACGGTAACTATAATGCAAAAGCATCGCTTACACCTAACCAACAAAGCATGGTGATGTTACATCGTGAAGATAAATCGTTTAACATCGGCGTGCTGCAAATGGGGCAAAATTCAATCACACCATTGACGGACTCACCGATGGATGAGTCACCCTCTGTCGCGCCTAATGGTCGATTAGTGGTGTATGCAACGCATTATCAAGACAAAGGCGTGTTAGGTTTAGTGTCACTGGATGGTCGTGTCAGAATGCGTTTTCCGGCAAGAGATGGTGATGTCCAAGAGCCCGCATGGTCGCCTTTTTTAGGTTAATGCTTAAGGTGGGACGAAAATATTATTGTGAGCGTGATGGCATTATCCAGGCGATTAGGTTTTGTGGTTCTTTTAAGTAATTCGATCATGGCATGGAGTTGGAATGCGGATGGTCATCGATTGATTGCTCAAATGGCTATTAATCGTTTAAATGTCTCCGCATATGAGCGCTTCGAAACTTACAATCGTGCTCTTCCTCTGCGTGGTGCTAAAACGCTGATGAATGCCGCACCATGGTTGGATACGTTGCGTGGCAAAAAGCAACGGGCGTTATTTTCTAAAATGCACTACATTGATTTACCTTTTTCAACGGATGCCAGTCGATTGGATGTGCTCAACATGAAGCAAATGAATGCTGTGTTAGCGATTAACGCCGCGCGCGAAATGTTGATTACTTCAAACTCGACGTATGAAAAAGCCATGGCCCTTCGAGTATTATTGCATGTTGTGGGGGACTTGCATCAACCGTTGCATGCGGCAACTCGTGTTAGTCAGCAATACCCTCAAGGTGATCGTGGTGGTAATCTGACGCTCTTGCCTCGTAATTCAGTTGCGCATAATTTACATGCCTACTGGGACCGTGGTGCAGGCATGCTTGTTTTAAAACGTAATATGTCACAATTGAAAAAAGAAGCAAAAGCTTTGGATAAAACGTTTCCATGTTCACTTGAAAAAATGGATTTGAATCCGATGCATTGGGCAGTCGAATCACATCAACTTGCAATACACGATGCGTACGTTTTTCAAACACAAAATTTTGAGCAATACGAAAAGAATGCACGTCATGTTGTTGAGGCACGATTGGCACTTGCAGGATGCCGTCTGGCTGCAATGTTAAACGACATTGATCGTAAGTCGGTACCATCGTCTCGTGCATAATACTTTTTACATTGAGCATGAATAAAATGCCCGCATAAGATAACACAAACACTTCCTATTAAATCAATAGGGTAATGCCAGCCTAATGCAACACAGGATAATGCCAATAGTAAATTAATTGCAAACAGAGTTTTACATAACAGAGGCCAGTCTCGCACAAGATAAACACACAGCCATGCCCAAATCACATGAAAAGAGGGGAGTGCAATTAAACCGCCTTCAAAAGTGGTTGGTTGGATGTAGTGGTGTAGTTGATTGAATTTAAGGCCTGTTGCTTTTTGTAATTCACTAAAATGTTCACTGTCGATGACGCTCGCTGGTGCTGTTGTTGGAAAAAAATAATAAAAACTATACCCAAGCCATGCTGTGATTAGTAATAAAAAATAATACTCACGAATGCGTTCTTTTCGGCCAAAAAAAATGACGCATAAGGGTAGGTAAGTCATTTGATATGTTAATGATACATAGATTGTTTCCATCATTCTTTTGATGAAAGCGTGAGAGTCACTCCAGGCAACGATTGATTTTAAATGAAACGGGAAGTAAGCTTCAAACGCCATGATATGTTTGTCTATGGTTAAAAAAGGCGTGTATTGCGCAGCATTAGTTGCAATCACAATCAGACTCATGACGAAAAACAATAAAATTATTTCTCGAGAAATTTGTGTCATTTTATGATGTGCATCAAAGAAAAGATAAAAGCCACCGTAAATGAGACAAAGTGCAAATGCCACAAAAAGAGTGTGTGGAGGAAAATAATTATTGCCAGGATAATGATAAATCAAGGCATTAATGGCCAAAGCGATACATGAAGTCATTAAAAATGCACATGAGACATGACTAATGTAATGATTCAGAATAGATTTTAACATGATGAAAACGGCATGTTTTGTAAAATAAGGTTCAAACGTCGAGAGAGGGGTCGGCTGTTTGCTGCTTTTTTATTGCAAGATAAATTTCTTCGCGATGAACATTGACCGAACGTGATGCGTTGATCCCAAATTTAATGTTTCCATGTTCAGGTGTTTTAAATGCAACAATTTGAACCATCTCCCCTTTGATGCAAAAAACGAGGGGCTCTTCGAAAGATACAGTAACAATGTTCATTAAAAACCTCTTTATTTTTTAATACGTTATAACGCATCAGCTAGTGAAAAGCAACTTCTCTATGGTTGTAAACGGGAATGAGGATTTATTTATGTTTTAGATTTTTGACGCTCACCATAACGTTCTTGATACCGTTGATAGGCATATTTTGCTTGCTCCTCTGTGACGATATCAACTTCGTTACCATACAAATCAATGCGTGCGACGCCATTTTTTTGGTTATTTAAGTAAGCGGGTGATGCACTGTAATAATTAAGGGCTTCGCGTAGTTTCTTTTTACTAAATGGAGGCGTATCTAAACGATCATAAAACGCCAGAATATCGTCAAAAATGCCGATTTTTAAAGGTTTAATGTATTTTGCTTGTTTAAAAAATGCAGAGGGAAAATACTCAATAAGCCAGTCGATAATTTGCAGGCGTTCTTTTTTGGCTAAGTGTTGTTCTGACATGACATCTCACTCCTTTTTCAAGCGAGATTATCACAAATTTTTAGGATATGCTGTATGTGTATCGTTATTTTTGTACGGTCTAATTAGTAGACCGTACAAAAATATTTAATTTAAACAATATACCCTGAATGAGACAAGTAATTACGATCAGGGTAATAAGCAAACACAACTGAGCCACCTTTGATGGTGTTAATCACAGGTTTTGCGAGTGTTTTGGCAATAGAAGGGCAGCCCCAGCTGCGACCAGCGCGTCCTGCTCGTTTAATAAAGTCAGGTTCAACATACCATGCCCCATGAATGACTACG
>JAGVJT010000204.1 GCA_020050955.1 Legionellales bacterium
GTCAAAATGACATAAAAACCCAGGTTTATCTTCCTCTAACATCGCCAACTCCTTGTAAAAACAAAGAGTTTAAGAGGTAATTGTCATTGATGCACTAATGCAGACCATGCCACTTTGCAAGAGATTCCTCGCTACGCTCGCAAAGACGTCACATTTTTAATGGGACAGCCGTGGGATCTACTCCTATCTTTATCACACCTAAACATGCAACAATACCTGCTCAAAAAAAGCAATGTGCATATCCAAAAGATACGATGGCCTCGAAGGAGGCAAACACTAGATCGGTGTTTAAATTAAGTCTTAATTGTCAACGCAATAAATCAGTCGTAAAATAAATTTTTAATAAATGATGCAATTATTATGTCTACAGCATTGCAAGATATTATAGCACCACAAGGTGTTTGCTTTGGTTGTGGCTCGCTAAATCAAGATGGATTACAAATTAAAAGTTATTGGGATGATGACGGTATTCATGTTATCGCGCATCATACACCAAGCCCCACTTATGTTGGCTGGCCATCTCTTGTGTATGGTGGTTTAATTGCGTGTCTTATTGACTGTCACTCAAACTGGACCGCTATGGCACACCATTATCAAAAAGAAAATCGACAACCAGGAACGCTCCCGCGTATTGATTGTGTCACAGGAACATTGGGAATTAAATACATTAAGCCAACCCCAATGGGTGTCCCTTTACTGCTGAAGGCTCGTGTTGAAGGTGATGTTGGACGAAAAACGCGTGTTTGTTGCGAAGTGTATGCGAATAAAACGCTTACCGCGATAGCTGATTCTATTTTTGTACAAGTGGACATTGGGCATTTAGCACAAACCACACATACATAAAGCATGTAACGTCAGACTTTCAAAAAAACCACTGGCTTGCTTCGTAAAAACGTGAAAATGACAGTTTTGAAGTCTTTTTTGCGAAGTAATCCAGTGACTTTTTATAAATAAGCTAATTTTTATAACAAAAAATACCAGTTTAATAATACCCTACTCATGCTCTGGCGCAACAACAAAAATACCTGGTGCATTACGCAAGTATTCGTTGTAATCCATGCCATAACCAAAAATATAATGATCGTCTACTTCAAGACCGACAAAATCAGCATGCTGCAAACCATCATCTGAGCGTTTATGATGCTTATCAACCAAGACCGCTGTTTGAACTTCTGCTGCACCCAATGCTTTTACTTCTTTAACAATGGCAGCAAGTGTTACACCAGCATCTAAAATATCATCAACGATTAAAACCGTTCGCCCTTCTAACGAAAGGCTTGGCTTTACTTTCCAGTGCAACGTACCGCCATGAATGGCACCTTGGTATCGTGTAGCATGCAAGTAATCAACTTCTAATGGAAAATCTAAACGTGGCAATAAATTACCTAATGGTACCAATCCGCCAATCATGACACAAAGAAGAATAGGATTTTTATCGTGCAATTTTTCTCGAATAGCGACTGCCATTTTATCAAGTGCTGCCTCTACTTCTTTAGTTGAATAAAGTTGTGTTGACTTGTCATAAACATTTTGAATTTGACTTGGGATACTCATTAAATCTCCAATTAACATGCTTTTGTATAACAAAAGCTTGACAAAATAAACGAAGAGCGACCATCACTTGTCGTCCGCAACCTACGTATTTATCAAAAATTATGTTTAAAAAGTGCGGTCAATCCATTGCCAACACACGCAAGATCTGTCGTTAATGCCTAAAAATACAATTTTGCCAGAATTTAGGTCCTAGGGCTTATTCACAAGCTCCATAGATACCACAGACAAGCCGTGGCACGTAGGCATTTTCGCGTATGATTATACACGAGCAACAACAGGCATAAAGTTGTACGTATCTTAACCTATTTTCTTGTTTTTGACGAGAAATTTTATATAAATTTATCGAGAATAACCTACCCACTAGTAACACGTAAAACTTCTGCCAATGATGTGTCGCCTAAAAGAACACGTTTAAAACCATCTTCGCGAATACTAGGTGTTTCTGGACGTAAATAAACTTCCATGCTCGGAATACTTTCATTTCGATGAATCATGCCACGCAAGGTTTCATCAATTGGAATTAGCTCGTAGATACCCGTACGACCACGATAACCAGTATAATGACAATGCTCACACCCTACTGCTACGCAAACATAAGAGCAATCCGTATCATCCAATAATGACATTAATGCCCGCTCATCATCATGCAATTGGTAAGGCGATTTACAATGTTCACAAAGTCGTCTCACCAGGCGTTGTGCAATAAGACCCACGATACTTGATGACAATAAAAATGATTCCACACCCATGTCATGCAATCGTGTTAACGCACCTAATGCACTGTTCGTATGCAGTGTTGATAAAACCAAATGCCCTGTTAAACTTGCTTGTACTGCAATTTCAGCTGTTTCTAAGTCACGAATCTCACCAATCATCACAACATCAGGATCTTGACGTAAAATCGCACGTAATCCCTTCGCAAAAGTCATTTGAACCTTTGTATTCACCTGCGTTTGGCCAATGCCTGGCAAATCATATTCAATTGGATCTTCAATGGTTAAAACATTGCGTGTTACTTGGTTTAGCTCCGTAAGCATCGCATAAAGTGAGGTTGTTTTTCCCGAGCCCGTGGGTCCTGTCACCAACAAAATACCATGAGGCTCAGCAATCATTTTTCGAATAACACTCAAGGTTGATGCTGGCATCCCTAAAAGATTTAAATCCAATTGAGCTGCTTGTTTATCCAAAATACGAAGCACAATTCTTTCGCCATGATTCGATGGCAAAGTCGAAACACGCACATCAATAGCATGGCCACCAATTTTTAACGAAATTCGTCCATCTTGCGGGATACGTTTTTCAGCAATATCAAGCTTTGCCATCACTTTAACACGCGAAATAACAAGCGGGGCAATGCCGCGTTGAATTTCTAAAATTTCTTGCAACACGCCATCCACACGGTTTCGAACTAATACGCGATTTTCATACGTTTCAATGTGAATATCAGACGCCTTCTGCTTAATGGCTTGCGTAAATAACGCATTTAATAATCGGATAATCGGAGCTTCATCTTGCGTATCGAGTAAATCTTCGCCCACAGGAATTTGACCGGCTAGATTCATTAAATCTAAATCACCTTCCATGCCTTCAGCGGCGTCTAGAATCGATGATTGTGATTGATAGACATGCGCAAGATGCTGTTGAAACTCCGCAGCACTGACCTCTTTTAATAAAAATGGTGCTTGAATAAAGCGCTCAACTTCAGCTAACACTTGAATGGGTGTGTTTGGTAAATGATACACAAACAACGCATCATTTTGTGAGCCTTCGGAAACAACGACGCCTTGCTTTTTAGCAAAAAGATACGGCAGTCGATCACTTTTTTCGTGAATTTCCATAACGTTATTTCGTCATTGCTTTAGCTGATCCACAGTTTGCACAAAATGGCTTGGGTAATGTTGCATTAAATAAAGGTTTTAATACAGTAGCTTTATCTGTTGCATGATACCCTTCTTGTGCACGCGTAATATTTAATTGCTCTTGACGTGTATCACTGTATTTTGTACTGGTGACGTTATAACCATCACGTCCTGAGCGAAGAATCATAGGACGAATAAAAACCATCAAAATCTTCTTATCCCGATTGGTAATGTTATGTTGAAATAATCGACCAATGCCAGGGATATCGCCTAAAATAGGCAGGCTTAAATTATCACTTCCTAAGCTATCTTGTGCTAAGCCACCCAATACAATCACATCACCACTTTCAACATGCACAGAGGTAACAATTGCACTGATGTTGAACGTTGGATTGGTCGCTGTGTCTGTTGTCGCTGTCGGATCAAGGCTGTCATTACCTTGATCAATTTGCATTTGAATACCTTTGCCGCGTGTAATTTGAGGACGCACGTACAAATGCAACGCCACGTTCATTCGATCAAAGGTCGTATAAGGGCTTGCTGTCGTCGTACCGGCCGCATTATTAGGATACGATGATGTGGCAACAGAAACCTGTTTACCGATCAAAATTTTGGCTTGCCGATTATCCAACACAACGACAGATGGCGTTGATAGAATATTCGCTTTTCGTTGGCGTGCAAGCGCATAAATTTGTGCTTGAAGTTTACTAATGGATGTTTTGTTAACAATCGCAAATCCAGGGCGAAACACATCGTTATTCACACTACCCCAATCAACACCTAAGCTTTGAAAATCGCTTTCATTAATTTCTGCCACCAATGCTTCAATAAGTAATTGCGCAGGTTTAATGTCTAACTGAGAAATCACTGATTTAAGCATGCGAATCACAGTTGCTGGTGCATTGATAATCACAGAATTTGTGTTTGGCTCTGCAATAATTTGAATACTTGGCTTAGTGCTTCCTTCGCTTTGACTTGAGCCTCCTGCAGCATTACTGTTACTAATGGCATTTGCCATCGCAGCACTTGGACTTGATCCTACACCATTAGGGCCACCGGCCAAATTTGACTCAGGATTTGAACTATCTAATGCAGGACGTGTTACCGTACCGATGGTTGTACCCACTGTCCCACTAAAGCTTGCTTGCGCAATCCCCGCTAAAATTGGAACAACATCTTCTGCACGCAAATAACTTAAATAAATAACCTGTGTATTGCTATTACCTGAATTTGGGTTTTGTTTATCAAGACGCGAAATTAACACACGAAGCTTTAAACGTTCAGGTTTCGTTCCACTTAATAAAATAGAATTACTACGATCATCTGCTGCAATCGCCGTTTGCTGATTAGATTTCACAATGTCTTTTAAAATATTCACAATGTCCATGGCAAGTGCATGGCGTAATGGCACAATGTCAACCCCGTTCACCGACGAATTATCAACTTGATTGATAATGGCTGCTAATTGTCGAATATTTCCCGCACGCCCAGTTA
>JAGVJT010000181.1 GCA_020050955.1 Legionellales bacterium
GAAACGAAGCTGTTACTCATGCAGCTTATTGAGCAAAAGATAAAACAAACATTAGTCGCTTCGACAATACCGCAGCTGTTGATAGAACCTATTTCTACCGAAGTATGGACAAAAAAAGCAAAACAGATGCTGTACCCTGGTCTGCTGTTGTTTGGCGTGTTTGAAAATTTAGTGAATAGTTACTTTTTTGGTGCGACGTTATTTGCGCTGATTCCTCGAATGACCGATCCTACCTTAATAATAATGTCGCTTACTTATGCATTCTTAGACAGCGTTTTATTTTATTTATACCAAGCATCAGTTTTGCGAGAAGCACTTGATATCCCTTCGTCATCCAAGATTAGCCGATTAATCGATGTGTATGCAGAACAATTGGGAACCATGCACATCATGAATCGCTTGTTATCCAGCCTTGCTGTTTTAACACTTCCTCATGAACAGTATGCAGATTACATCCGATTTGCCCGGCTTGCCAATGATGATTTACGCATGAAATACCATACTATTTCTGCTATGAAAGAGCCTTGGTATAAAGAGTTATTTAAAGCAGGTGTTTTTGTGTTTGGGATGATCTCAAGTTTGGCTGGAAGTTATTTCGTTGCCATGACATTTTTAACATTACTAGCAGCACCTCTTGTCGGCACACCGATTGGTTGGCTGATTATTGTGGCGACCATGCTTTTAGGATTAGGATTCCATTACGCGATGGATGCATCAGGCATGACACGAGTTGTCAACCGTGATTATCTCAATTATCAAGATCTTAAAAAGAAGTTTGGATTATTTTATGAAACGTATCCTGATGATTTGAACATGGCACAAACGCTTCGAAATACGTTTGAAAAGAAACCAACACAAGATGCATCGACGCAGACAGAGGCTTTTGAGCAAGAAGAGAGTGTGATTTGTTATGGCTTTTAATGAGCAATTGATTTTGGATGAGAAAACCAATTGCTCAAATGTGAGCGGCGGTTATAGCCAGTAAACAAAAATAAACAAGAACAACCAAACAACATCTACAAAATGCCAGTACCAAGCGACGGCTTCGAATGCAAAATGTCGTTCAGGCGTGAAGTGACCGCGCCAAGAGCGGGCGAAAATCACCGTCAACATGATGGTACCAATGGTAACGTGCAAGCCATGAAACCCTGTCAACATGAAAAATGTTGTTCCATAAATGCCTGCATTCAGTGTTAAGTTCATTTCCGTATAAGCTTCGTGATACTCGTAAGCTTGTAGGCATAAGAAAAGTGCGCCCAGCATGATGGTTAAGAGCAAACCGAGCTTTAATTGTCCGCGCTTATTAAGCTTCAATGCCCAGTGCGCCCATGTAATGGTGATGCCTGAGGTGAGTAGCAATAAAGTGTTGATGGCGGCAAGCCCCCATGCTCCCATGCTTTCGTGTGCACCGACAAAAACACTATTGTCTGGATTTTTAAGTAAAGGCCAGGTTGCTTGAAACTGCGGCCACATGACATCGTGTGTGGCTGGATGCAGCGGTAATTCGCCGCCAAGCAGAGGAATACTCCAATAGCGTGAGAAAAAAAGCGCACCAAAAAATGCACCGAAAAAGCATACTTCAGAAAAGATAAACCAACACATTCCCCAGCGAAAAGAACGATCGACTTGAAGATCAAAACGACCGCGTTGATTTTCATAAATCACCTGACCAAACCAACCCGTCATCATGAATACGAGAATACAAAAGCCAAGTGTAAAAATATAAGGTCCGTACCAATCAGCATGTAACCAAGACGCAGCACCTACAAGTGTGGTGGTGAGTCCAATGGATGCAATCAAAGGCCAGTGGCTAGGCTTTGGTACATAATAGGTGCCATGTGCTCCCATTTATTCTCCTTGATAGTTAGTTAGACGCACGATCTGTCACGTCAAACAGAGTGTAAGCCAATGTAATGGTTTTCACTTCTGGGGGTAAATCGGTATCGAGATGAAACAGCAATGGCATATCCATGGCCTCATGCCCGTTCAACGTTTGATGCTCAAAGCAAAAACATTCGGTTTTTTTAAGGTATTTTGCCGCAATGCCAGGGGTAACACTCGGGATGGCTTGTACCGTCATGCGGTGATCTGTTTGGTTCTCTGCGTAAAATGCAAGTTTTGCAATTTCACCAGGATGAACACGCAACGTGGTTGTTTTCGGATAAAAAAGCCACGACACACCGCTATTATTGGTTGCAACAAATTCAACGACCACTTCACGATCATGTGCAATGTTCGCTTTTTTTTCATCGTAAACAACAGCCTGCTTATTGGTTTTACCATTAATCCCTAATGCCTGGCATAAGCTGTTGTAAATGGGCACGAGTGCAAATGCAAAACCAAACATACCCAAAACAACGACCGTTAATATGACAAGCAATCGAGTATTACGCTTTTCCACTATAAAAACCTTAGTCCACGTGAGGAGGCGTTGTAAAACTATGATAAGGCGGAGGTGACGGCAGCGTCCACTCCAGGCCATGTGCGCCTTCCCATACTTGATCGGTTGCTTTCTTTCCATGACGGACGGTACGAACAACGTTATACAAAAAAATTAATTGTGATAGTCCGAAAATAAATGCACCGATGGACGAGAGCATGTTGAAGTTTGTAAACTGCAACGCATAATCAGGAATACGTCGCGGCATGCCTGCAAGGCCTAAAAAGTGCATGGGGAAAAAAGCAATGTTTACGGAAATAGCCGATAACCAAAAATGCCATTTGCCAAGGCATTCGTTATACATATGCCCTGTCCACTTAGGTAACCAATAGTAAGTTCCTGAGAATAGCGCAAAAATGACACCTGGTACTAAAACATAGTGGAAATGTCCAACGACAAAGTATGTATCTTGATATTGGTAATCGGCAGGAACCAGAGCAAGCATTAAGCCAGTGAAGCCCCCGATGGTGAATAGTAAGACGAACGCAACCGCAAATAACATCGGTGTTTCAAATGTCATGGCACCTTTGTACATGGTACCTACCCAGTTGAATACTTTAATGCCTGTTGGGACAGCAATGAGCATGGTGGTGTACATGAAAAATAATTCAGCACCAAGCGGGACGCCTGTTGTAAACATATGATGTGCCCACACAATGAATGACAAGATTGCAATGCTTGCCGTTGCATAAACCATGAAATGGTAACCAAAAAGTGGTTTGCGACTGAAGGTTGGAATGACCTCAGAGATAACGCCAAATGCGGGAAGCACAAGGACATACACCTCAGGGTGACCGAAAAACCAGAAAATATGCTGGAA
>JAGVJT010000198.1 GCA_020050955.1 Legionellales bacterium
AAGCTGCCAGTGGAAAGCAAGTTGAAATTAACGTTCCTCGTCACGTGCATTGTGGTACATGTTCAGGTTCAGGTGCTAAAAAGGGCTCTCAACCTAAAACATGTGAAACGTGTCAAGGCATGGGGCAAGTTCGTATCCAGCAAGGCTTTTTCTCCATTCAACAAGCCTGTCCAAATTGCCATGGCGCAGGTCAAGTAATTGTTGACCGGTGCAATGATTGCCATGGTGAAGGGCGTGTTCGTGAAACAAAAACATTGACGGTTAAAATTCCCTTAGGTGTGGACGATGGTGATCGTGTGCGCTTAGGTGGTGAAGGTGAGGCTGGTTCGCATGGTGGTCCTGCGGGCGATCTTTATGTTCAAGTCAGTGTTAAAGCACACGCTATTTTTAAGCGAGATGGTAGTGATTTACGTTGTGAAGTGCCAATTAGTTTTGTAACGGCGGCTCTCGGTGGCTCGATTGAAGTACCGACATTAAGTGGTCCTGTAACTTTAAAAATTCCTGCAGAAACGCAAACAGGAAAATTATTTCGACTGCGTGGTAAAGGTATCAAATCTGTTCGAAGTCATGCTATTGGCGATTTACTCTGTCAAGTGACGGTTGAAACACCTGTATCATTATCCAAAGAACAAAAAGAATTACTGGTGCAATTGCAAGACTCATTGGATAATAACAAGCAAACTCACTCGCCGCGTTCAAACTCCTGGTTTGATGGTGTAAAGCGCTTTTTTGAGGATATGAAATTCTGAGATGAATAATTCACCTGCATTACTGGTATTAGCCGATGGCTCTGTGTTCCGAGGGTATGCAATAGGTGCACAGGGATGTGCTGTGGGTGAGTTAGTTTTTAATACTGCCATGACGGGTTATCAAGAAATGCTGACAGATCCGTCATACGCACGCCAAATGGTTCTTTTAACCACGGTGCATGTTGGAAACACAGGTTGCAATATTGAAGACATGGAGTCGTCACGTGTTTGGGCGACAGGGCTTATTGTACGAGATGTCCCTCCTGTCTCAAGTAATTATCGCTCGGATAGAACATTACCTGAATGGTTAAAAAAACACGGTGTTGTTGCAATTGCGGGCTTGGACACGCGCGCATTGACCCTGCATCTTCGTCAACATGGCGCTCAAAATGGTTGTATTACAACTAATCCTCATCAGTGCGAAGAAGCATTGACGATGGCGAAGGCTTGTCCCAGTTTAGCCGGTCTTGATTTAGCGCGTGTTGTTTCTCGCCAAACTGTTGAACGTTGGCATGAAGGCCGTGGCTCATGGGCACTTGAATCACAACCTAAACGATTGCATGTGGTTGTTTATGATTATGGTGTGAAGCAAACTATTTTGCGTATTCTTCATGATAAAGGATGCCACATTACGCTTGTTCCTGCTGAAACGTCAGCCGAAGACGTGTTATCGATGAATCCCGATGGTGTACTTTTGTCCAATGGACCAGGTGACCCTTCGGCGTGCCATTATGCAATCGATGCAACGCGTACACTTTTGGATGCATCGATGCCAATTTTTGGCATTTGCTTAGGTTTTCAAATTCTTGGTCTTGCTTGTGGTGCAAAGGCTTTAAAAATGAAATTTGGTCACCATGGTGCTAATCATCCGGTGATTGATGTGAATGCATCGTCTCGTGTTTTAATTACAAGCCAAAATCATGGTTTTGCTTTGGATGAAGCTTCTTTACCAGATTATTTAGAAGTGACGCATCGTTCGTTATTTGATCAAAGTTTACAAGGCATTCGACATCGAATGAAGTCCGCATTTGGTTTTCAAGGCCACCCCGAAGCTAGCCCTGGGCCGCGTGATGCAGAATATTTGTTTGATTATTTCATTGACGCAATGGTGCATAACAAAAAAATTAGCGAGTGATTGTTTAAAATAATAAATGATTGGATGTTGTCGTGATTAAGACGCATCGCTATGTTGATTGAAGGAGTACATGCTTGTGAGTTCATCTTACGTATTTACCTCGGAGTCTGTGTCAGAAGGACATCCGGATAAAATTGCAGATCAAATTTCAGACGCAATTTTAGATGCGATTTTGCAACAAGACCCTCATGCACGTGTGGCGTGTGAAACATTTGTAAAAACAGGGATGGTACTTGTGGGGGGGGAAATTACCACGCGCGCATGGGTTGATGTTGAAGAAATTACACGTGGTGTGATTAAAGACATTGGCTATAACAGTTCTGCTATGGGATTTGATTGGGAGTCGTGTGCTGTTTTATCTGCCATTGGTAAACAATCTTCCGATATTGCTCAAGGCGTGGATAATCAAGCAACCAAAACACTTGGTGCAGGTGATCAAGGCTTAATGTTTGGTTATGCCTGCCGTGAAACAGATGTGTTTATGCCGGCTCCTATTGCTTACGCACATCGCTTGATGGCACGTCAAGCGTATTTACGTAAAACAGGCGTGTTGCCCTGGCTTCGTCCTGATGCGAAATCTCAATTGACGTTAAATTATGAACATGGCAAACCTGTGTCTGTGAATACGGTTGTGTTATCTACGCAACATGCACCAGATGTGTCGTATTCAACACTTGTTGAAGCTGTGCGAGAAGAAATTATTAAACCTATTCTACCTGATGCTTGGATAACCCCTGAGACACGCTTTTTTATCAATCCAACCGGACGATTTGTCATTGGCGGTCCTTTGGGTGATTGTGGATTGACGGGGCGCAAAATTATTGTTGATACTTATGGCGGCATGGCGCGGCATGGCGGAGGATGTTTTTCTGGAAAAGATCCTTCAAAAGTAGATCGCTCTGCAGCGTATGCCGCACGACATGTTGCAAAAAATCTTGTTGCAGCTGGCATTGCTGATCAGTGTGAAATTCAAGTGTCTTATGCGATTGGTGTGGCTGAGCCAACATCTATTCATGTTGAAACGTTTGGCACAGCTCGTTTAGACATGAAAACCATCATTGATTTGATTCATGCAAATTTTGATTTGACACCACTTGGCATTATTCAACACCATGATTTATTACGTCCCATTTATCGTGCAACAGCAACACTAGGTCACTATGGCCGAGACGAGTTTCCATGGGAGCGTTTAGACAAAGTGGATGCATTGCGTCGCGCATTGTAGAATAGATAAATACGCTTCGATAGGATGTTAAGACCATTCTTGAGGAGCGTTTGTAGCTCGCGTCTTGAAGGGAATTTTAAGGGCTGAACTTATTTTGATTAAACTGTAAGTCTTTGATGAATTCTTACGCTATCTTATTCAAATGTAAATAAGTCTTCTGGTAGTGACTCATCCGTTCAAGTTGTGTTGCGTGCATGATGTGTTGCTCTAAATCAAAACATTGTTGACGAAGCTCCATCAGATCCATAACAGAGAACATCTTAGTATCTGATTCAGGGCTGTTGTTTAATGCCGTGTCGATAGTTGTGTTTAAATTTTGGCATTCTTTGATAAGCTCATGCTTTAAACGAGTCATAAATGCTTCGCTATGTTTTTCAACAGCAGCATGCAGAGTGGTATATTTTTTTTGATAAGTATCCAACACATTGGCACTGTCTGGTTTTTCTAATGCTAAGATTAATGCGCTGCATTGCTCTTGGTAGCTGAGAATGTCGGTGTCTGTGGAATGAAATTTTTTTTCTTCATTAAATCGAGTCATGATATCTGAGCACAATCCTTCACAATTTTTAATGAGCTGCTCTTTTGGAGTCATCGCTAAGTATTGAATCGTTGCTTGTAGCTCACTTTCGATAGCGTCGCATCGTACTTGAAATAAGCCAATGTTAAGTGTTTCATCCGTATAC
Organism: Legionellales bacterium; assembly: GCA_020050955.1. Classification (GTDB taxonomy): domain Bacteria; phylum Pseudomonadota; class Gammaproteobacteria; order Legionellales; family Legionellaceae; genus JAGVJT01. The sequence continues at coordinate 3,793 of JAGVJT010000198.1, forward strand.
ATTAAATCCAATATGCAATCGGAACATTTAGTGGAAAGGAGAAGGAGTTTTAAAGAAATACGATCACTGTTTATTGAAGTTGCATCTAAGTTGTTATGGAATGTTTGCTGTATTTTTTGGTGTAGATCATTGTTGCGCTGCATGAGGGTGTTGATTTGATGTTGTATGGGTAAATGACGCTCAATAAATTGCGTAACGTCATGTTGAATCTGAGTGATGTCATAAGGATGGTCTGCCATGAACTGTTTCATACACTGCACATCTTCAATGATATCAATTTGTTGTGGATGTTCTGATTCTATTTTATCTAATGATTCCCAACATTGGCAGATGATAATTTGTTGCTCTGCTGTTAATTCATATAATGCAGCATCAGGATTAAATGGTTGCATTTCCAGATGTAAAAAAGCGAGGGTAAAGAGTAACGGTGTTTGGCCCTCAGGGTATGTTGTGTTTGGCTTGATGTCTTGTATGGCTTGATTAATGTTATCTGGTGAAACATTGATTAAATCTTGGATATTTTGCGGTAGTTGTATCATCTCTTCTTGCGTAAATAAATAATCCCCTGGTTTTGAGTTATAGCTTGGGTGCCAATAAAGTGTTTTCTTCAACGTAAATGTGTCGATTTGCTCTTTTGAGAGTCCTATTTGATTGATTCTTTTTGAAGCTAAAGCCGCAGATGTGTCATCTGGAATGTACGCGAGGTACTTTGGCGTGCCTCGGTCTAACAAAAATGGTGTCCCTGGCGCAGTAATTGTGCTTGCGAAACCAAAGTCGATAAGATGGACATTGCCGTAGTTATCGATTGTGATGTTAGAAGGTTTTAAATCACCATGAGCGTATTGTTTATCGACGTGAAGTTTATGCAGTGCGTAGGATAGTTTACGGGCTATTTTTATTTTTTCAGTAAAGCTTAAAGGATGGTTGACGTTTGTTAATCTGCTTTGAAGGGAGACACCTAGGTATTGTAAAACACTGTAATATTTTTCCTCATCATTGTATGAACCACCTCCACGCTTGAGTTTATTTCCTGACATCAAACCAAGATGTGTTGCAATTTGACTTTCTTGTTGTTGTAAATCGGAATTTGTTTTTTCAAT
>JAGVJT010000036.1 GCA_020050955.1 Legionellales bacterium
TAATTAAAAAAAACCGTGCAAGCGTAAAAATATTGGGCAAGTATTTAAAGATCATTAAATTTTAAACTTGTTATTTGGCAATCGTTATTTAAATTAAATATCACGCATTCACCTATCACGACATCACGCATGATGAATAAGTTTATACCAATCACCTTACTCATGTCACGCAATCTTCACGAAATCTAATACTAACACTTCCTCATCTTATGGTATGATAACCGCTTATTTTTGACGCTATTGCTCACAAACCCTACTTATCAAGACGATTTTTCATGAAAGACACAAACACCTTACAACGCTTTATGTTTGGCCAAGAGAGTATTCGTGGTGAAATTATTCACATCGAAAGCGCTTATCAATCCATCATCAACCAACGAGCCTACCCGCCACTTGTCAAACATTTACTTGGCGAAGCACTCATGTCATGTGTTTTATTGGCCGGAAGTATTCAATTTGAAGGTGAAATTAGTTTGCAGTTTCACGGCAATGAGTGTTTACCATTATTGCTTGTTCAATGTGATCATGACCTCAATTTACGAGGGTTTGCAAAATACAAAGATCATTACGAAACGGCGGATTATGCGCGTGCTTTTCTCGAAGGAAAAATGACATTAGTGATTAACCAATACAATCAAACACAAGCGTATCAAAGCGTTGTCCCACTGCGCTCTACCTCCATGGCAGAAAACCTCATGCACTATTTCGCGCAATCAGAACAAATTGCCACGCGTGTTTGGCTCGCCACCAGTGACAATCATGCAGCCGGCATGCTTTTGCAGCTTATGCCAACAGAAGATACGACACAACGTGAGCATTTCTGGGAATATGCCATCAAGCTCGGAGAAACGATTACAGAAGAAGAATTATTATCGCTTGATAACGAAACCATTTTATACCGCTTATATCACGAGACAGAAGTTCGTCTTTACCCATCAAGACCGATTCGATTCCGCTGCCGTTGCAGTCTCGATAAGATGAAACAAGTCTTAACTGTTTTAGGCGAACAAGACATCCAACAACTACTACAAGAACAAGGTCAGGTGGCGGTTAATTGTGATTTTTGTAATAAAAATTATACGTTTGATCCGATTGATATCACGCTTTTATTTCGAAAACCATGAGATTATCAGCACAGGAAGTGCTTTCAATACCACCAAAATATCTTCAAATAATACTGTGGCACCAAAAACAAGGCATTTTTGACAAAATAATCGTCCAATTTTGACAAAATATAGCTAATTTATTTTTTTTTTGCTAAAGTTCATTAACTAAACTAGGCATAGGTAGGAGCATGTCGTTAACCAAGGTTGAATTTATTCATTCTGCGACATCGTTACTTCATGAAACACAGTATTCTTGCCAAAGCAAAACTGACGTAGTTCTTCTTTGTTTCAAGCATTGCCTTTATCCGATTAAACAATTACCAGCATTTTTATCCGCACTACAAGCAAGCAATGAAGATATACGTATTGCGCGCTACATCGTGACTCATAAAAAGCAATTGCTACTGGCTCGCGAAGGCCATCCTAGCGCGTCCATTCCCGGCCATCAACATATGACAGATAGCTCTATTCTTGCGGCAGGGCGTATTTTTTTCAACGCTCAAGGTGAAATCGTCGGGTTAAGTAATGAAAGTGAGGACTTTCCAACACTTGCGTTGCAAAGCATGTTATGGCCAGTGCTTATATTACACTTTATGCATGTCCCTTTGACGACACCTTTTCTCGTGATCCCTTATGCAGACACACAGACTGGTGACGTGCATTTGCTTCACCAATTCGAGCTCACACTTACCGATCGCTTCAACATAACAAGCCTGCTTCCGGAGTCTTTCTGTCATAATTTAATCGCAGCCAATCAGCACGAAACAACACTCATTCGCAAGCAAAAGCAAAACTTACACAGCCACAAATACGCTCTGAATCGAGAAGTATTATTTCAACGCTCACCGCATCGGCAACCTCATTACCATGAAGAAGTTCCGGTATTACCTGTTGAATGTAGCTGTTAGCAATTGGACGCCACGCACAACCGACGTGATTTACGTGTTTGAAGCCAAGTCGCGATGAATGGGGGCAAACACATCAACACCAACCCAACAACCAACGTTGTTTCGTAACGCACAACACCACCTACATCAATGCCTTGTGGCGGCATAAAGCTCACAATTAACGTCATGATGACACCAAGTAGCCCCGTACCACAAACAAGCAACATCCCAACCATACCACCTGGAATACGGAACATTCGCGGATGATCAGGCGCTTTGATCCGCAACATAATCGCGGCTAGAAACATGATCATGTACATCAGCATATACAATTGTGCCGCTAACGCGGTCAATAACCAATATGACCCGTTCACACTAGGCATGAATAAGAATAAAGCAGCAAGACAGGTAACAATCACGGCTTGACCAACAAGGATAATAACAGGTGCACCATGTTTATTTTGTCGCTGAAAAAAAGAAGGTAAGTTGCCGTCTTGCGCGGCGACTAAAAGCCCTTTCGTGGGAGCAATAATCCAGTTACTCACACCACCAAAGCCCCCCATGACCAGCATTAACGCAATCAAAGGCATAAGAAAAGTGAGTCCGTAACGCTGAAAAAATGCATCGAAGGCTTGCATAATGCCTGCAACCAAATTGATATCTTGCTGAGGTAACACCACGGCAATCGCTAATGAGCCTAAAATAAGTGTGCTTAAAATAATCATCACAGCATAAATCAACGCTCTTGGAAAAGCGCGCTGAGGATTTTCCACGTCATTGGCATGAACGGTTGCAATTTCAATTCCACAAAAGGACATCATGATTGCAGTCAACGATACCCACATTGATTGATCGTGCCAATGCGGCGTAATGCTTGCCACATCAAATTTAATCGCCGCAGGATTATCACCCCATAGCCATATTGCACCAAGACTAATGATCAACGCCATGGGAAGTAAAAGTCCCGTGATAGCGCAAACATTACTTAAAAGCGCCGAGGAATGCATACCTCGTAAATTAACAAACGTCGCCGCCCAAAAAGACACCACAATCACAGACCATAAGAAATAAGGATTCATGGTTAATGAAGGCGCAATTAAATACCCTAAACTACCCGCAACAAATGACAAAATTGTCGGATACCAGATAACATTTTCAATCCATTGCAGCCAGATGGCAAGAAAACCCATCTTTTTGCCAAATGCTTCTTTGACCCAGACATAAATCCCACCTTGTTTTGCCCAACCCGAAGCAAGCTCTGCAGAAACCAATGCGGTTGGAATAAGAAAGCAAATGGCGCCCA
>JAGVJT010000089.1 GCA_020050955.1 Legionellales bacterium
GGTCAGCAAATTGAGTCGGTTGCGGTGGGCGAGCATGTTGAACTTCATGTGCGTGTTAAAATTTTCGAGCCAATTGAGCGACTTGTTTTAGGGTATGGCATTAAAGATCGATTAGGACAAGTCATGTATGGCACCAACACGTGGCATACTGGGCAAATCATTGAAAATCCAACGCATGGTAATGATTACACGTTTCGTATTATGTTCCAAGCAAACTTAGGCAAAGGTTCTTACTCGATTCAAATCGCATTGACGGATGCGGATACACATTTATCAGTCAATTACGAATGGCGAGATATGGCGCTTTTGTTTAATGTCATTAATGTGACAAAAAATAAATTTGAAGGCGCTTGTTGGTTAGAGCCTAACATCATTATAGAAGAGGAGGCGTTATGCAGTGTGCCGTCATAACGGGCATTACAGGGCAAGATGGGGCTTATTTGGCTGAGCTTTTATTACAAAAAGGCTACACTGTCTATGGAACATATCGTAGAACAAGCTCTGTTAATTTTTGGCGCATTCAAGAACTCGGCATTGAAACGCATCCAAATCTACATTTGATCGAATATGATTTGACTGATTTATCGGCGAGCATTCGATTACTTGAGCGTACTAATGCAACCGAAGTTTATAACCTTGCTGCACAGAGTTTTGTGGGTGTTTCGTTTGAGCAACCTGTCACGACGGCAGAAATTACAGGGATTGGCGCTCTTCATTTATTAGAAGCGATTCGTATCGTGAATCCTCGTATTCGATTCTACCAGGCATCAACCTCTGAAATGTTTGGCAAAGTGCAAAGCATTCCTCAAACTGAAAATACACCGTTTTACCCACGAAGCCCTTATGGTGTTGCAAAACTGTATGCTCACTGGATGACGGTTAATTATCGTGAGTCGTATAATATTTTTGCAAGTAGCGGTATTTTATTTAATCACGAATCACCGTTACGGGGACGTGAGTTTGTCACTCGAAAAATTGTTGACAGTGTCGCTAAAATTAAGCTTGGCAAACAATCGGTGTTGGAGTTAGGTAATCTTGACGCGAAACGCGATTGGGGCTTTGCGAAAGAGTATGTGGATGGAATGTGGCGAATGTTGCAAACAGATATACCAGACACCTATGTGCTTGCAACCAATCGGACTGAAACCGTACGTGATTTCGTGACATTAGCGTTTCAAGCGGTGGAGACAGACATTGAATGGCATGGCCACGGTGAACAAGAAGAGGGTTTAAATGCGAGTACAGGAGAGGTTCTTGTGCGCATTAATCCGACGTTTTATCGTCCTGCGGAAGTTGAGTTACTGATTGGAAACCCAGAAAAAGCACAACGTGAGCTGGGTTGGGAAGCGAAAACATCGCTAGAAGAGCTGTGTCGCATGATGGTTGAAGCTGATTTGCGTCGTAATCAACAAGGAAACTCTTTCTAGTTTTTCAAAAAACAGGTGCGGCATGACAACGGTTTTATTGACAGGCGCGAATGGGTTTACTGGGCACGTGATGAACACGACACTTCGTGACCAGGGTTTGGATGTGGTTGCATTAGCGTCAGATCTTCTCGATAACGATGCACTTTCGCGAGAGGTTGCACAGATTCAGCCAGACTGGGTGATTCATTTGGCGGCCATGTCGTTTGTGGGCGACACGAATATTGATGCTTTTTATCGTGTGAACGTGCAAGGAACTTTGCATCTTTTAGATGCTTTGTATGCCTCGGTTAAAAAACCAGCACGTATTTTGATTGCCAGTAGCGCAAACATTTACGGTACTCCTTCTGTTGAAACGATTGACGAAACGGTTGTACCTGCACCGGTTAATCATTACGCTTGCAGCAAATTGGCCATGGAGCACATGGTCTCACCTTGGTTTGAGCGACTACCCATCGTGATTACGCGACCTTTTAACTATACAGGACTAGGTCAAAGTGAGCGTTTTTTAATTCCTAAAATTGTGTCACATTTCGCGCATCGTGCTCCGAGCATTGAGTTAGGTAACTTGGATGTGAGTCGAGATTTTTCTGATGTTCGTGATGTTGTGAAGGCTTACATGGCACTTTTGAAGACTGATGCTTGTGGCGTTAAAGTGAACGTTTGTAGTGGACGCGTCGTTTCATTGCAACACATTATTGAAGAAATGAATTGTTTAGCAGGTTATCGTATTGATGTTCGCGTCAATCAGGCTTTTGTCCGCGCGAACGAAATTCCCGTGTTGCGAGGTGATCACCAATTGCTTCATCAATTGACAGGTGTGACGTTTGATATTCCTATTGAGCAAACGTTGCATGACATGTTTACAGCACAGAGTGAGTTATGACACAAGATTTGCAGCGACTTGGTTTTGGGGTGAGTGCATGGAGTCGAGGAGTTCTACAAGGAGGGCATCTTGATGGTATTGGTATTTATACGCAAGCTTTGCATGATGCGCTGTTACGTCGAATGGCACAAACGCAAGTTATTCCTTACGCATTTGGTGAGCATTTACCTTTACTACCGTGCGGCACGCCAATTTCATTGACCAAACGCATGTCGGCCCACTTTTTGAAAGCCATGTTGTTTCGTCAACGATTAACATGCTCTGTTGATCTTTTTCATGCGACAGATCACCATATTCCGTTGTTAAAGGATGTTCCTGTCGTGGCAACGGTGATGGATATTATTCCATTTCTTCATCCTGAGTGGGTATCAACACGGTTGCGCTCGGCTAAGAACTGGTTGTTTAAGCAAACCATTTTATCGGCAGATCACCTCATTACTATTTCTGAATATAGCAAACAAGATTTAGTAACACATTTTGGCCTTTCGCCTGAGCGTATTTCTGTGACGCCCTTAGGTGTGGAAGCAGATTATTTTGAACCAATAGCAACGGTGAAACGACAAGCTGTTTTGCAACAATATCAATTGTCACCTGGCTTTTTCTTGTTCATTGGTACTTTACAGCCACGAAAAAATATTGAGACATTGCTGCGTGCTCACGCACAATTGCCTCTTGCATTGCAAAAACGTCATCCTGTGGTGATTGTTGGACGCTACGGCTGGGGTGTTGAGCATTTGTTGCCAACATTAAAGCAATTAGAAGAAAAAGGTACCGTTCGTTGGTTAAATTATCTTCCCAAAGAGCACGCGATGGCACTTTTACAAAGTGCGCGTGCATTGATGTTTCTTTCTTTGTATGAAGGGTTTGGTTTACCTGTTTTAGAAGCGTTTGCTGCTCGTTGTCCGGTGATTGCATCTAATACCACCTCACTTCCTGAGGTTGCACATGATGCTGCATTATCGGTTAACCCACTTGATGATGTTGCTGTGATGCATGCGATGAGCCAACTCATTGAGGATGACGTTTTAGTGGATAGTTTAAAAGAAAAAGGCCATGCTCGTGCGGCATTATTTTCATGGGATGCCTGTGCTGATGAAACGTGGTCTGCCTATCAGCGAGTGTTATCTCGTTAATGCTTGCAGCAGCTTGCCTTCATCTTAAACAATCGATATAGTCTAAATGAATGTTCGTGAGTTGTGTTATTCATGAACATGTCCTTCTTCTCTGTTCATGAATCAAAAGTGAATACGTTATCGAAATTGCTCAGTTTTTTTAAGGAAAACGAGTTATGTTAAAAAGAGATATTTCTTCGGTTAATATTCTGGTGGCTTCTGCAGGTGGTATGATTGGGTCAGGCTGGTTGTTTAGTCCTTTTATCAGTGCGCAAATAGCGGGAAGTAATGCTTTAATCAGCTGGATTATTGCAGCAATTTTTATGGTTTTCATCGCGCTGCCGCTTTGTGAATTAGGAACGATGTTCCCTGTGTCAGGTGGTATGTCAAACTACCCAACCTATACTCATGGGCGAGAAGTTGGATTTTTATTTGCATGGACCTCTTGGTTGTCTTATGTCGTGATGACTCCGATTGAAATACAAGCTATTTTGCAGTATTCAAGCCATTTTTTTCCGTTCTTAATTAAAGATCAAACCGATGCATTATCATTATCGGGTTATGGGTATATAGCAGCGATCAGTATTATGTTTTTTGTAGTGTTGCTTAATTCGTATGGAATTAAATTACTTGCAGAATGTAATAAATACGCAAGTTTAATTAAGTTTTTACTACCAAGTCTTGCGATTGCTTCATTGATTCATGTCGCGCCTTCATTTGCGAATGTGAATGTTGATCTTACGACGAAAACAAGTTGGGTGCAGATTTTCACGGCATTATCTACCGGTGGCGTGGCTTTTGCTTTTACAGGATTTCAAAATGGCTTGATGCTTGCAGGAGAAGTAAAAAATCCGCAGCGTGATATTCCAATTTCTATTTTAGGTGCTGTGCTCATTGGGTTTCTTTTATATTTCATGTTGCAACTTAGTTTTATTGTGGCGATACCTCAGCATTATTTGACGCATGGCTGGCAGTTGTTAAGTTATCCTGGTGACAGTGGTCCTTTAGTTGGATTAACGTTGTTGTTAGGATTGGGTCTTGTCGCAACACTTTTAATGATCGACGCTGCATTTTCACCGTTCGGTACGACATTGGTGTATACCGCGGCAACATCTCGCATCGTGTATGGTATGGCATTAAACCATCACTTGCCTGCACTGTTTCTTAAAGTAAATCGCCATAATATTCCGTATGTAACCTTATATGTGAATTTCTTTGTCGGTGCATTATCGTTTTTACCTTTCCCTGGTTGGCAGAAGCTCGTTGCATTTTTGTCGTCTGCGAGTATTTTATCGTATGGCATTGGTCCGATTTGCTTGCTTGCCATGCGAAAATTGCAACCAGACTTGCATCGACCGTTTCGATTGTCGCATAGCATGGTGTTCTCGCACGTTGCTTTTTATGTTTGTAATTTGATGCTTTATTGGTGTGGCTTTGATGTGTTATGGAAGCTTGATGTTGCGTTACTTGTTGGACTGACTATTTCGTTATTTTACCATCGAAAAAATCCATTATCGTGCGGTGCGCCATTGTGTTGGTTTGTGGTGTACATGGCGTCTTTATTGATTATTTCTTATCTTGGCTCATTCGGTGGTATCGGCATTTTAACGTTCCCGCTAGATCTTTTATGTTTGCTCCCATACAGCCTTGGTATTTTATATTTATCGCAGCGACTATTAAAAGGCTGGAACATCGATGATGTTGTCGAGCCTATTAATGAGTTGTTGGCGTAAATGCTCATAAGACGTTGGAGTTTAGGTAATTAGATGGCAAGTAATGCATTTGGAAACATGTTTCGAATTACGACCTGGGGTGAGTCGCATGGTCGTGCGGTTGGTGTTGTTATTGATGGCTGTCCTGCGGGTGTTGAGCTCACAGAAGATGATTTAAATGTGGAATTAGCATTTAGAGCACCAGGTCGAAATCAATACACCAGCCCACGAAAAGAAGTAGATCATGCTGAAATTTATTCTGGCGTTTTTGAAGGCAAAACCACAGGCGCCCCTATTTCTATTATCTTGATGAATCGTGATGCAGACTCCAGTAAATATGAGCCAATAAAACATATCTTGCGCCCAGGGCATGCTCATTTTACCTATCTTTCCAAATACGGTGTGTATGACTATCGAGGGGGCGGTCGTGCATCTGCCCGCGAAACGGCTTGCCGTGTTGCCGCCGGTGCGGTGGCTAAAAAAATCTTGTTGCAATATGCCATTCGAACATGTGCGTATTTAACATCGGTTCATCATATATCGGCTGATGTTTGTGAGTATGATCTTGAGCACGTCAAACATGCGACACGCGCGAGCCCTGTTTTTTGTCCAGATGAACATGCTGCAAATGAAATCATGGCTTATATTCAAGCCATGATTGACGTAGGTGATTCAGTGGGGGGCGTTGTACGATTTTTAGCGACAGGACTGCCGGTGGGGCTAGGGGATCCGGTGTATGAAAAATTGGAAGCTAATTTAGCAAAAGCCATGTTAAGTTTGCCTGCGAGCAAAGGGTTTGAAATTGGTGAGGGTTTTCATGCCACAAAAATGCAAGGCTCTGCACACAATGATGCATTTATTCCATCCGAACAAAGGATTCAAACCAAAACAAATCATGCAGGAGGAACGTTAGGTGGTATTTCAACTGGCATGCCTCTGACAGGATGCGTGGCATTTAAGCCAACCTCAAGTATTAAACACTCTCAAATGAGCACAGATGTTGATGGTCATGTGACTACCTTGACACTGCCTGAAGGCTCACGTCATGACCCTTGTGTGGCGATTCGTGCGGTGCCTGTGGTCGATGCAATGGTGGCATTGGTGTTGGTTGATGCACTTTTAATGACGCGCTGCGCAAGAGACATGCTATGAAAACATTATCAATCAATGCTTCAACACCGTATGCCATTTATTTCGCTTCAAATATACTTGTTGCAACACCATTGCTTGCAACGTCGTGTAAACAATTAAATAAACGCATCGTTTTAATCACGGACTCTAACCTTGAGGCTACATTAGGGCAGTTATTGCAACATCAGCTTATTGAACAAGGCATTGATGTGGTGCTACTGACTTTTCCTGCCGGAGAGAAGCACAAAACGCGTGAAACAAAACAACACTTAGAAGATGCTTTATTGGCGAAACATTATGGACGAGATACGTGCCTTATCGCATTAGGCGGTGGTGTGGTGTTGGATTTGGTTGGTTTTCTTGCCGCAACTTATTGTCGTGGTGTGCCAGTGATTTATGTGCCTACAACATTGCTTGCGATGGTAGATGCCAGTATCGGTGGAAAAACAGGCGTTAACACGCCTCATGGCAAAAATTTGATTGGTGCGTTCTCACCGCCGCACATGGTGATCATTGACCCGCAGGTTTTAGCTTCATTACCAGATAGCGAATGGCAAAATGGTGTGGTTGAAATGATTAAGCATGGTGCTATTGCCGATCAAGCATCATTTGACGCTTTGCTACATAATGTGCATCGATTTCGTACGGATCATGATTTTTTGGTTGATATGATTTACGCAAGTTGCGTGATTAAAAAGAACATTGTGGAGCAGGATGAAAAAGAACAGGGCGTGCGGCAATTATTAAATTTTGGTCATACGATTGGGCATGCCATTGAAACCTTAGAGCATTACGACATTGGGCATGGCGAAGCGGTTGCCATTGGGATGTTGGTGGAGTGTTATTTAGCGGTATTAATGGGGCTCTTTTCTGCAACGCATTTAGTGTTATTGCACGACATGTTACGTGCTTATGGATTGAGGTTAAAAACCAATGTTTTTCAGCAAAAAGAGGCATTTTTGCAACAGCTTTTATTCGATAA
>JAGVJT010000247.1 GCA_020050955.1 Legionellales bacterium
TTAGGCTTTTTTAGCCTTCTTATCGCACATGTTACCTTTTGTTTACCTTTTGCTATCATCACTATTAATGGGCGCATGCAAACACTTGATGTTAATCTTTATCTAAGTGCTTTGGATTTAGGCGCAACGCGCATGAAAGCCTTAACGCATGTACTACTTCCTTTGTTATGGCCTGCATTATTCAGCGCTTTTTTACTAAGTTTCACGCTGTCTTTTGATGACGTGATGATCAGCTATTTTGTCGCAGGGCCTGACTTTAACATTCTTCCATTAACCATTTATTCCCTGGTACGTATGGGCGTGACCCCAGAGCTCAATGCGTTATGCAGCATCACCTTCATACTTTCTATGATTTTAGTGATTACTGCTCATCGTTTATCACGGAAATCATCATGACTCGAAACATTGCAGTATTTTTATTATGCATTTTATCATGTGTGGCAAATGCACAAAAAACACTTAATGTTTATATTTGGGGCGGTGAAATCCCTAAAAAAATCATCAAACAATTTGAGCATGAGACAGGCATTACCGTTAATTTTTCAACGTACGACAGCAATGAAACCATGATTGCGAAATTACGTGCCAATAAACGCCCTATCTATGATGTTATTTTACCTTCTGCCTATTTCGTCGAACGCATGCGTCATCAAAACATGCTTAGTGAATTGGATCATACGCAATTGCCTAATCTTCGACATCTTGAAAAACAATTTACAAAACACGACTACGACTTAAATAATCACTACAGCGTACCCTTCATTTGGGGCGCAACCGGCATTTTTTACAATCAACAATGGATCAAATCTCCCCCCACAACATGGGCTTCCTTATGGGAAAAAAATTGGCGCCATCAGCTCATGTTTTTAGACGATGCACGAGATGTATTAGCCATCGCATTGTTACGTTTGCATTACTCGCCGAATGACATCGACGCATCGCACTTACAAGCAGCATTTGAAGCCTTATTAGCATTAGCACCAAACATTAAACTTTTTGCTAGTGAAGGCGTACAAGCCACAATGATTGATGAAGATGCCATCGCAGGTGCAACTTGGAATGGAGATGCGTATAAAGCTCACCATGAAAATTCGGCCATTCAATTCGTTTATCCCAAAGAAGGATTTGTCATTTGGATTGACTGCTTAGCCATTCCTGTTAATGCCCCTCATCTTAAAGAAGCCCATGCTTTTATTAATTTCATGCTCAAACCAAACATTGCAGCAGACGTTGCACAAACAGAAGGACACGCAATTACCAATAAAACAGGAAAAGCGTTACTTCCTCTTTCTATTCAAAAAAATACCATGATTTATCCATCGGAAAAAACATTAAGCCGTGGTTATATTCAACGTGATGTAGGAGAAGAGACATTAAAATTGTATAATCAATATTGGCAAGCGCTAAAGTTGTCTTTTTAGTATTAATATGTAAATAAATGGACAATTAGTTGATTAATTGATACCATTTCACTTTTGGAGCCGCAACACAATGACCACTTATCATCCAACAACGCATACATCAATCCGCAGCATTGTGCCTTGGATTGTATGGATGCTTGGGTGTCTATTTTATTTTTATGAGTCCATTTTACAAATCTCACCAAGTGTAATGAGCACCGAACTCATGCACGATTTTAACGTCACCAGTCATGCACTAGGCATTCTTTCTGGTATTTATTTTTGGTCTTACGCGGCCATGCAATTACCCGCAGGCATGTTAATGGATCACTTCGGCCCTCGACGATTATTAACACTTGCAACCGCAGTATGTGCATTAAGCACCATTGCATTCGGACTAACTGATCATTTATTTATGGCGTGTGTTGCGCGTCTTATGATTGGTTTTGGATCGGCTTTTGCTGTTGTTGGAACATTAAAATTAGCGGCTAATTGGTTTCAAGCTGACCGATTTGCATTTCTAACCGGCATGACAGTGACTATTGGTATGTTAGGCGGTATTTGTGGCGAAGGCCCACTGGCACTTTCCATTGATTATTATGGATGGCGTCATAGCATGCTTTTAATGGGTTGTATTGGACTTTCACTTGCTTTGTTAATATTTTTTATTGCCAAAGATCTCCCTAAAGCTGCAAAAACGGTAAGCCTAGATCATAAGCATCACGATGAACCCATTGGAAAAAGCCTATTAGCGCTCGTTCGAAATAAGCAATTATGGCTTGTCGCACTGTATGGATGCCTCATGTTCATGGCAACACCTGTTTTTTGTGGTCTATGGGGTGTGCCCTTCTTGATGTTAAAAATGCATTTAGCAAAAACTACTGCCGCAAATTATGTATCGTTAGTTTTTATTGGTTGGATGATTGCAAGTCCATTATGGGGCATTTACTCATATCGCATTGGACGGCGTAAGCCTCCTATGCTGATAGGATGTCTTGGTGCATTGTCTACCAGCACCTTTTTTATTTATGCCCCCATTGAGCATCCCATCATCCTGCAAGCAGCATTGCTTCTTTTTGGCATCTTTTCAGCAGCCTTTTTGCCTGCTTTTGCAGTGGCTAAAGAATTATGTGACAAACGTTATGTTGCCACAGGCCTTGGTTTCATGAATCTTATGAACACGCTTGGCATCGCTATCGCACAACCACTGATTGGCTATCTACTTGATTATTTATGGCAAGGCGAAATGGTTGATCAAATACGTATTTATTCACTGCATTCTTATTACATCGCATTAGCGCTTTTACCATTAGGTATGATGGTGTCTTTATTCACTTTAACACGTATTCGCGAAACATATTGTCGCAACATTCACGATGAATCATCTCATCACTCCACAACTACAGCATAATCTGGGTAATTAATTATGGTAAAAAAATTATACATTAAAACAAATGGTTGCCAAATGAACGAATATGATTCGTCAAAAATGGCAGATGTTTTACGTGAATCACATGGACTAGAGCAAACAGAATGCCTTGAAGAAGCAGATGTTATTCTTTTAAACACTTGCTCTATTCGTGAAAAAGCACAAGAAAAAGTATTTTCTCAACTTGGCCAATGGCGTAACTATAAGCAAAAAAATCCTCACGTGATCATCGGTGTAGGCGGCTGTGTTGCAAGCCAAGAAGGTGATGGCATCATTAAACGCGCCCCGTATGTTGACATGGTATTTGGACCACAGACATTGCACCGCTTACCTGCCATGCTAAACGAGCGACTTCAGTCACGTAAGGCCGTTGTTGATATCAGTTTCCCTGAAATTGAAAAATTTGATCATCTCCCAGCTCCTCGAGCTGAAGGACCTGTCGCGTTTGTTTCCATCATGGAAGGATGCAGCAAGTATTGCAGTTATTGTGTTGTGCCTTACACACGCGGTGAAGAAATCAGTCGTCCTTTTGATGATGTATTGGCCGAATGTTACCAACTTGCCACTCAAGGTGTTCGTGAAATTAATTTTCTTGGACAA
>JAGVJT010000063.1 GCA_020050955.1 Legionellales bacterium
GAGATGAAATGCAAGCCCATCACAACATTGTGCAATTGTTCGCCGATTATAAAGGTGTTGCACGAGTGTTATTAAAAGATTTACCCGCGAGCCAGGAAATTTACACTGGTCGTTTGCGTTCTGTGCCTAAGCCATTATTTGTAAAACAGCGTGTTGCATTGATAGGTGATGCAAGCAGTGCATGTTCGCCGATGTTGCAGCAGGGTGCGGCAAGTGCGTTTGAAGATGTGCTGGTGCTTTCGATGTTATTGAGTCATTTTTCCATTGAGCAAGCATTCACGCTTTATCAAGTTCTGCGAGAACCACGTGTGAATTGGATTGTGAAGACATCAGACGATGCTATTCGTGCGTTTGTTCGTGTCAATTCGTGGCTTGCGGTGATGAAAAGAAATCTGTTATTTAAGCACAAAGGGCCATTGAATGTTCTTAGCTGGAAAACGTTATTAGCCATGTGCCCACTGGATGAAGTGGAGCGTGTTATTGAGTCTGTTAAAAAAGAGGCATTAAAATGAAATTACGTCGTGTCTTAACAGAAGGTGGTGCATGTGTTGAAGCACAACAAACAAAAGCATCTGCGTGGGTTCAATTATCAACGCTTGCCGCATTGGACGATATTCAGCAACGTTTTGAAACGTATGATCTTGCAACCAATCTTCTTTCGGTACTAACACTTGGTAAAGATGGGTGGCAATGGTTGGCTCATGAGGTCGATCAAGCTATACCAGTCATGTCCAATGCACACGTCATACTGCCCTATCAACCGTTGTCTTTTCGCGATTTTTTATTGTTTGAACAGCATTTTATTGACGCCTCACGTGGTTTTGTGAAGCGTTTTGTGCCTCGACAGTATAAGTTCATTTCTTATTATGAGGCGTTGACAAAAAAAACACACCCAAGACTTAAACCTGCTGCAATATGGTATAAGCAACCGTTGTATTATTTAGGTAATCATTTAAATTTTATTTCCTCAGGCATGGCGATTCATACACCTTCTTACACCAATGCTTTGGATTATGAATTGGAGTTAGGCGCGATTCTTGCAAAGCCTTTGATCAATGCCTCACCAGAAGAGGCCGAAAAGGCAATTGGTGGTTATGTTGTTTTAAATGATGTTAGTGCGCGAGATGTCCAAATGGCTGAAATGCGCTCGGGCTTTGGGCCACAAAAATCAAAACATTTTTTGAATGCAATGTCTTCTGTTGTGATCACGGCGGACGAAATTCAAGATCGCGTGAGTCAACTGCAAGGGAGTGTGGCAATTGATGGCACTATTTGTGCGCGTTGTACGACATCAAGTATGCAATATTCATTAGGTGAGGCAATTGCTTATGTTTCTCGCGATGAACAATTGCATATAGGCGAGTTGTTTGGCTCAGGAACACTGCCGGGTGGGAGTGGGATGGAAAATGATCATTGGGTGAATAAAGGGCAACAATTGTGTTTGGAAATCGACGCCATTGATAAGTTGATTAACGCGATTGCCTAATAAGTTAATGGTGTTCGAAGAATAAACGATAAGTTTTATTGAGTCCATGGCGTTGATTTTGTATACTAGGAAGAATATTTTTTTGGAGACGTTGTTATGAATGGTATCTTCAATGTATTCGGGCCGTCTCCAATCCGTCCGATTGAGCAGCACATGCACAAAGTTTATCATTGTGCGAAGCAGCTTTATCCATTTCTCGAGGCGGTATTAAACGGCGATTGGACGAGTGCCTCGATGATTAAAGATAAAATCTCGACCATGGAAAAAGATGCCGATCTGATTAAACGAAATTTACGGCTGCATTTACCAACAGGTCTTTTTCTACCGGTGTCACGAACGGATCTTCTTGAGCTTTTAAGCGCACAAGATCGAATTGCCAATAAAGCGCAAGACATTGCTGGACTAATTTTGAGTCGTCGTATGCATATCCCGACATCGGTGCAAGCATTGCTGATGCCTTTTTTAAGTCGTTGCTTGGATGCGGCGAAACAAGCATGCAAAGCCATTAACGAGCTTGATCAATTGCTCGAAAGTGGTTTTCGTGGAAGTGAAGTCAATATCGTCGAAGATATGATTGTGACACTCGACGAAATAGAGCATGATAGTGATGGTCAATTGGCTGAGATTAGGCACCGTATTTTTGAGTTGGAAACAACACTACCTCCGGTGGAGCTGATTTTTCTTTATAAACTAGTCCAATGGATTGGCGATTTGGCTGACTACGCTCAAACTGTAGGTGGTCGTCTACAAATACTTATTGCCCGGTAACATAATCTTATGGATCTTTATACGCTTTGTTTGATACTTGCCATTACGTTTTGTTTCATGATGACATGGGGCGTTGGCGCGAATGATTTAGCCAATGTGATGAGTACCACCATGGGTTCAAAGGCAGTTACTGTCAAGCAAGCCATGTGCATTGCGATTTTTTTTGAATTCGCAGGTGCTTTTCTAGGCGGCACTGACGTGACAGAAACTATGCGCGATGGAATCATTAATACCACGCAGCTTGTAAATACACCGTTAACGTTGATTGAAGGAATGTTAGGTGTGTTGTTGGCGTGTACCGTGTGGATGAATTTAGCTAGTTTTATCGGTGTGCCTGTTTCCATTACGAATGCACTGGTCGGCTCCATGGTAGGATTTGGATGGTTGGTGTTAGACGGTGATGCGGTTAAATGGGAGCAGGTGTCTCATATTGCCATTGGTTGGGTCACGTCTCCTTTGATTGCGGGTGTGACTGCTTA
>JAGVJT010000127.1 GCA_020050955.1 Legionellales bacterium
CAACGTTTGCCATGAAAGCGAGTTTGACGCAACGTGAGCCCGCGCGTTTAATCGCATGGAAAACAGAAGAAGTGTATGCAAAATTGCGTCATGCTCGTCAAGATAGACCTTTGTTCATGCTTCATGATGGCCCTCCTTATGCTAATGGACATCTTCATTGTGGCCATGCGTTAAATAAAATTTTAAAAGACATGATAGTGAAGTCTAAATCATTGAGTGGCTTTAATGCACCGTTTATTCCTGGATGGGATTGTCATGGTTTGCCCATTGAACTTAACGTTGAAAAAAAAGTAGGAAAGGTGGGCGCGAAAGTCGATGCATCTGCTTTTCGTCAGCTTTGCCGAGATTATGCGGCAAGCCAAATCGATATTCAGCGCGATGAGTTTGAACGGTTAGGTGTTTTTGGTGATTGGTACAATCCTTATACCACCATGCAATATCAATACGAAGCAAATGTTGTTCGTGCGTTAGCTAAAATCGTTAAAAATGGGCATTTACAACAGGGCTTTAAGCCTGTGCATTGGTGTCTGGATTGTGCATCATCGCTTGCTGAGGCGGAAGTGGATTATGAAGATAAAGTTTCTGCATCCATTGATGTGGCATTTATGGCCGTTGATAACGAAGCTTTTTTAGCCTGTTTAACTAATAATTTACCTGCAAAACGCGTTATTGTTCCCATTTGGACAACTACGCCATGGACGTTGCCTGCAAACGAAGCTGTTGCGTTGCATGCTGAATTAGATTACGCACTTGTTGACACAGTGGATGCTTATTTTCTAATTGCATCTGATTTAGTGTCTTCTGTTGTGGCACGTTATGGTATTGAACAGTGGACGACGTGTGCGCTTGCAAAAGGTGAAGTTTTTGAAAACCTGTTACTGCAGCATCCTTTGTATTCGCATCCAGTGCCTTTGGTGTTGTCCACGCATGTTACAACAGACTCTGGCACGGGATGTGTGCACACAGCGCCAGCACATGGACCAGATGATTATCTGGTTGGTTTGAATTACAAGCTGCCATTGAAAAACCCTGTCCTAGGCAATGGTTGTTACGCGGAAGATGTGCCTTTATTTGCAGGATTATTTGTTCGAAAAGCAGATCCTTTAATTATCAACACATTGCGTGAGAAACAAGTGTTACTTCATGAAACAACGATTCATCACAGTTACCCACATTGCTGGCGTCATAAAACACCAGTGATATTTCGTGCAACACCGCAATGGTTTATTGCAATGGATAAAAATGGATTACGTGATGCTTTATTAAAACAGGTTGAAGAGGTAACGTGGGTGCCTGCATGGGGTAAGGCAAGAATTCTAAACATGATCAAAGACAGGCCTGATTGGTGTATATCAAGGCAAAGATCATGGGGCACACCCATGTCGTTGTTTGTGCATCGAACGACACATGCACTTCATCCTAATACTGTTGAGCTTATGGAAAAAGTGGCTAAACGCATTGAAGAGCAGGGCATTGATGCATGGTTTAATCTTGATGCATCAGAGTTGTTAGGTGATGATGCACTTCACTACGAAAAAATAAATGATACCTTGGATGTATGGTTTGATTCTGGGGTATCACATTTTTGTGTTTTAGGGTCAGGAGATGATAATGCAACACCTGCTGATCTTTATTTTGAAGGCTCAGATCAACACCGAGGTTGGTTTAATTCATCGTTAACAACAGCTGTTGCGATGAATAAGCGACCACCGTACAAAGAAGTATTGACGCATGGTTACACGGTCGATGCGCATGGCAAAAAGTTATCGAAGTCAAAAGGCAATTATGTAGCACTTGATCAATTAGTGCATCAACATGGCGCTGATATTTTACGCTTGTGGGTGTCGTCGACGGATTATCGCAATGAAGTTAGTATTTCCGATGAAATCATTAAACGAGCAGGCGACGCGTACCGTCGTATTCGAAATACGGCCCGCTTTCTTTTAGCAAATTTGTTTGATTTTGATCCAAGTAAACACATGCTTGATGCAAGTAAAATGGTGGAGTTAGATCGTTGGGCAATAAAGCGTTGCCAAGCACTTCAAGAAGAAATTTTACAAGCTTATGAAGACTATCATTTTCACGTGATTTATCAAAAAATCCATAATTTTTGTGCAGTTGATTTGGGTGGGTTTTACTTAGATATTATTAAAGATAGACAATATACCACCCCTACAGACAGTCATGCACGGCGTTCGTGCCAGGTTGCTATGTACCATATCTTGCATGCATTGACGCGATGGCTAGCACCGATTTTATCGTTCACAGCTGAAGAAATTTGGGAAGCGATCCCAGGTTTTTCTGGTCAATCGCTCTTTTTAGAAGAATGGTATCAAGCGTGGCCTGTTATGCCAGATGTTGATATGCACGTGTGGGACAAAATCTATTTGATTCGTGATGAGGTGAATAAAGCACTTGAAAGTCAGCGCCAAGCGGGTCATATTGGTTCTGCATTAGAAGCACGTGTCACGCTTTTTGCCAGTGACGATGTGCATGCGATGTTGTCACGATTAGGTCACGAGCTTCGGTTTATATTGATTACATCATCAGCACAAGTGTTACCACTCAACGTATGCCCTTCAGATGCTGTAGTGGATGAAACGCTTGGTGTTGCGATTCTCATTGAAGCGTTAACACATACTAAATGTGTACGATGTTGGCATCGTTGTGAAGATATTGGACAAAATGCTTCTCATCCTGAGTTATGTTTGCGTTGCGTTGGCAATGTGACCGGGCATGCTGAAACAAGGTGTTTTGCGTGAGAAAAATGCGAGGCTTTTTCATTAGCTTATTTGTGATTGTCGGTGATCAACTTAGCAAATATTGGGCACTTCATGCTTTAATGCCGTATGAGTCGCGTCCGTGTTTGCCGATGTTAAATTGGACACTCGCATTTAATTCAGGCTCTGCCTTTAGTTTTTTAGAAAATACAGGTGCATGGCATACATGGTTTTTTGTGACGTTTAGTAGTGTGATGATCATCACCATGGCCGTTTGGATGTGGCGTTTGAATGATAAGGAGCGTTTAACTTATTTTGGTTTAAGCTTTGTTCTAGGTGGTGCGATTGGAAACTTATGCGACCGACTAAGAATAGGTTATGTTGTTGATTTCATCGACGTTTTCTATAAAAATCATCATTGGCCTGTGTTTAATATCGCAGACAGTGCGATTTGTTTAGGCGGGACTTTGATGGTACTTGAATTTATGCGTCAGCATAAGGCATCTCATTCAGTGTCGTAACATTGACGGTATTTTTTAACGATAGTTTTTGGCTACAAAATAGTAAATCTTGTGTGAATACCTCAGCTCAAGATAATACTCGGATGTTATGGGTATTTTTTAGATGAGTTCTGAGTCGTCTCACTGTGTTGTTCTCGTATATCTTGCACCACTGCAC
>JAGVJT010000040.1 GCA_020050955.1 Legionellales bacterium
CTTCATCGAGTTTTTCCAGTGCTTCTTTGAATGCGGCCATTTTCACGCTCACCATATTTTTATGATGAAGCGTGCCTTGTGTATTGCTGACCGTTGCATGATGATCTGTTGATTTTTTAGAAGACTTGAACATATTGCTAAGCATATCCAGCATGGTATGTAAGGCTTGAGATAGCTTTTGCATCAATGTTTTTGTTTCAACAGACGTTGTTGGACGATTGACTGCTTTTTCACATATCTCCAAAGACTGTAACGTCTGTTTTTTGAAGTCAGTTAAGCTAAACTCGCCTGTCTTGATGTGAGCGCAATAAATAGCGTAATCATTAACAAAGGTTTGAAATGCTTTCGAATCATCGACTGATTCGCTATGATTTAATCTAATCATTATTTCTAAGTGCGCCTGAAATTCATCAATGACAGCAAACGCTAATTGCTCTTTGAATTTATCGTGTTGTTTGAGGCTTGTGCTATGTTTATCGGCTTGTGCCTGAAGTTTTTCTAATTGTTTTTTCTGCTCACCGATCACTTGTGCTTGTGCTTGAATTTGTTGCTTTAAGTGTTCAATTTCAGCCATGACAGGTTGAAGGTCGATGTTTGATGAGCTGAGCATACCGGGATTTATTGCGGTTGTTTGTGTGTGATTTTGTGTGTGAGTCTGTGTGTGAGTCTGTGTGTGAGTTTGTGCTTTTGATAACTTAGGTTGCTCTTTTCTATCTTCGCGTGCTTGTACTTTCAGTAGTTCTTGGCGCTCTATATCTTTTTTAAGCAATTCTTCTTTAGAGGTTTTGTTTAATTGTGCCAATGGATTATTGCCTGAGCCAAGTTTGAAGTCTTGAAATTTGCTTTTAACACGAAAAGGCAGATTTGAACTAGGGCGAATAATTTTTTCAGCCTGAGTTGGTGTTTTTGCTCGATTGACCCAATACGTACCATCAATGAGATCAGGGTATTTTTGTTTAATGGCACCTTTGATGTATTCAAGTGGTGCTTGTTCATTTTCCCTACCCTCGAGTAGAACGATGGATTCGCCTTCACGTGCCATGTCTAAGAGGACGAGTATGTTCTTTATGGCCGTATGCATGGCCGTGTAATTTTTAGCCTCGACTAAGGCGCGCATTTGTGAGGTTAATTCGGGCGATATATCATTGGTTCCTTCAATTTTCTTAGCGATTTGGCGATGCGTGTATTCTGTCATGATAGTTCTCTTAGAATTGAATAAATTAATTATAGGCCATAATGATGGTTTTTTCTATTTTAAATTCATTTAAAATGCTTACATGACAAAAAATATACTATGACTTTAGATTTGAACATGATCTGAGTCAACAAAGGTTGATTTGAATTAACATTTGATGAGACTAACTGTGCGTATGAATATAAATATAGGCACTAGCACCAATGCCTAGTGGGTAATGTTTAGGATCATAATCAGTTATTTCAATCTGCACAGGAAAGCGCTGAGGTAACAAAATCCAGTTATCTTCATTATTGGCAACAATTTGTTGTTGGCTTCGTGGGTCAGTTATTTGGCGGCTTGCTGCCCAATTTGTTGATGTGATGATGCCGTGATAATGTTTGGAACCAATATAAATGCGAGGATAAATAGTGACTTTATCCCCAGCTCGAACACGACGAAGATCAATTTCACTTAAATTTGCCTGAAGATAGAAGTGATCAGTATCAATAAAAGAAAAAATAGGTTTTCGCTTTTCTATAGGGGCACCAAGTGCGGTGTACATGTTTTGGATAAAGCCATTGTTTTGTGCATACACTGTCGTTTCGTCTAAATCAACCTTGGCATTTTTCATGACGGCTGTGAGTGATGAAATTTTATTTTTTTGCACAATGACTTGTTGTTGATTCATGTCTAATTGTGCTTTTAAGGCGTTTAGTGTGTTCTCTGAGGCGAGTTTATTTTTTCGAATGGTGTGAACACTAATTTGAGAAACAGCATCATCATGCAGAGCAGATTGGTAATGAGCTAGATCAAACATTAATTTTTCATCACGTGCTTGCTCTGCTTTCATTAAATAACGTGTTTTCTCAATACGTTTACTTAAAACATTCAAATAAGCTTGTGCTTGCATGACATCACTTTGTGCTTTTTCGTAAGCCAATCGATAGGGGGTTTGAAAAACAGTAAATAGTGGTTGCCCTTTTGTGACATACATCTCATTTTTGACATAAAGTTGTGTGATGTAGCCACTGACGTTTGCTGCAACAGGACGTGTATTGGCGACAACAAACGCATTGTTTGTGAAAGGAAACAAATAAGAGAAATTGTAGATCAAGAGTAACAATAAGAGTAAAACAATAAATACGGCAGGAATTTTATGCTGTTTTTTTAGCATCATGATGTCGTTGTTCCAAAAGAAGGTTAGTGATGGCATGCGTGAATGATTTAAGTTCATGATGCATGTGTTGCAATATAAATTGGACAGCATGATTTTCATCCGTTATCAATGCGGATGTTGTTGCTGTGGTTGGTGTTGTGTTAAAGGATGCTGAGGCTTTTTGCCAAATAGCGAGTTGAAATCGCACCATCTTTAATTCATTTAGCATGTGATGAAATAGCGATGATTGATGAAGTGCCTGTCTATCATTTTCTGTTGTTATAAAACGTATAAATGTTTGAAAGAGAGGAATAAATTGTTGTATGCAATGTAGTGCCTCTTGATTTTCTTCGATAAATTTAGCGGAATTTATGGTTTCATAATGGCTTTCTTGTAGTGCTTGATTAGCACTCGTGACGAGACGATTTAGCGTTTGTGCACGTATAGTTGCTTCTGATTGAACATGAGACAGTGGTGTATCCATGTTTAAATAATCTTCAAAAGTTGCCGTAATTTCATGAATCATGCGACTTTGGTTTTCAAGCAAGATAGTGTGAGCATATTCGGGGTAAAAAAAATGAATCATGAACATGGATGCTAGAATACCTAAACAGACATTAAACGTTCGTAATAGAGCCGCATCGACGTCATTATGATTGAGGAGTGTGATGGTTAAGGTGACACAGCCAATGGTAGCAAGGTATACTTTATCGCTGTCTAAAAACAAATGACAGAGTAAAAAAACAGCCGGAATAAAAGCAATAACGTCAGCAATCACGTTATTTTGACAAAAATAAATGATAAAAAGGCCGTAAACCGCGCTCGCGGTTGTTCCAATAAAACGTAGCCAACTTTTTTTATTGACGCCGCCGATATTGGTGTATTCCAACATCACAAACCAGACACTTATCATGCACCATTCTCGCTCAGGTAATTCAATATACCAGGTGATAAAAAATAAGCTAATAATGGTAAGAAGCATTCGAATGATGCGAATGGTTTTGGCGCGTTCAACCGTCACGATACCCTCCAGCAAGATCGCGATATAAACGCACAATAACCAATAAGTATTCCAATTTACTTTGATTGACCAATAATTTTAATTGCGCCAATTGGATATGGCATTGTAAAACTGTTGCTTTACTTTCGAGTCCATGTTTATGGCGTTGTGTGGTCAATTGACAATGTTTTTTTTGATGTTGGTAGGCTTGTTTGTGGCGTTTATATTGGTTGGTATAAATGTGATAAGCGGAGAAATCATTTTCAATATCTTTTAAAGAGCGTTTAATGATATCAATATAATGCGTTAATGCTGCTTGGTAGAGAGCCTTGTTTCCTTTGATTTGCGCATAAAGAGGCAAATTAATAATAGGCATGCTAAATGCCGCTTGAGACAAGCTGACAGTGCCTTTTATCGCAGATCCTTGACCTAAATAATTACTAATAGAAAGTGCAGGTAAGAGTGTGGATGATGTGGCACCAACGGCCTCATTGGCTGCTCGTAATTGAGCTTCGGCTTCTTGCACATCAGGCCGATTTGCAAGCACATGAAGCGGCAGCGTCTCTGGAAGAAAACCATGCATTTTAAGCTTACGAAACGATGTTTTAATGTTAATATTACCTGGATTTTCATTCAGTA